>JAPLTI010000183.1 GCA_026398285.1 Verrucomicrobiota bacterium | reverse complement strand
ACCTCCGGCCCAGCCCGCCTCTTTGCTGCTGATCCCCGCTCTCAATTTGAAAGCAACCCTCGCCCAGACCACGCAAAATCAGCCCTCATCCTCGCTGATTATCTTGAAAAAATCCCCCGTGATTATCATGACGGGCAACACCATTATTCAGCCGCGCAGCGGCGTCTCAAGGGAGCGTTGCCGTCACGCAAGGTGAGGTTGGTCATCGATGAGGTTGCGAAGCTGATCGAGAGAAATGGGACATGCCTGAGGATGTCCCTCCAAGAGAACGAGCGCGCTGCCGCGCGGGGGGCGGAGCGATTGGCTAACGCAACAAAGCCACGACCGAGCCGACGATAGTTCCGTAGAGCATGTGGGCTCCGAGTTGGGCGAGGCCGGTGGAGGGGCCTCGGTCGTGGTATCGGGGCTCAGGGTGGTGTTCCATGATCAAAATCGAGACCAGCAACATGGCTATGACGCCGTGGATGCTGCCGAGCAGCAAGCCGGTGAGGGCGTTAAATGGCAGCGAGGAGAGACTCAGAAATGCGGAGTAGACGAATGCGAAGCCGATACCCATCGCGATGTGGATGGCCAATCCGACTGGAAACGCGAACGGCTTGCCCGAGCCGACAACCAATGATCCTCCGGCTTGTATGACATCCACATGAACGCGGCCCAGCCAGCGGGGGAGCAAGAGGAAAAGTGTCATAGCCATGGTTCCGGCAAGCCCGCCAGACAGCAGAAGGATCGAAATTTTCATAGCCCAAGATCGGATGGCTCGACCCGCTTCGAAATGGGGTGATCGCCCATCGATAGGATTCATTTGAGGAGAACCGGAACCGCAGCTCTGGCGCAGTCTGCGGGAAAGACCCCATTGGCGGACGTAGGGCCGCGTGCCGATGTTTGCGGCGCAGAAACCAACACAATGAAAACCCTAAAATCTCTCACCCTCACAGCATCCCTATGCGCGCTCTTCATGTCATCCGCCATGGCGCTTCCAGCATGGAAAGGCGGACCGGCTTTGGAAATCATCGACAAAAAATCCGATGTCGAGAAGCTCGGCCCGAAATCCCAACTCGTCCTCGTGTGCAAGGCGTCGGACACCATTACGATCATTGATGTGAAAGACGAGAAACACGCCAAGCAATTGTGCGCCGAGGGGGCGATGATCGAGTGCAAGGATTGTCACAAGCATTACAAAGTCGTCTGGAAAAATCCGACAGGGAAGAGCGGCGGACCTGAACTCAAAATGGATATCGTCAACGCCAAAGGCGAATCGTGCATGTTTCTTGCCAAGTTGAAATAGTCCGCATCTGAAAAATCGCCCCTCTGGCGGCGCAGTCGTTCGCTGCCGGAGGCGAGTTTTTCATTTCCAATCGGTTTTGAAGGTGCAGGCTATGGCAAACAAATTCGACCATGCGCATCGCCATATCAGGATCCCATTCCTTGGGGAAATCGACTGTTGTCAACGAGTGGGTTACAAAAAATCCTGTGTTCCTTCGCGAGGAGGAGCCTTACCGTGCGCTGGGGCTTTATGGACCGTATGAAATTCTCTTCCGTGATGCCTCCACGAAGCTGCACAACGGCATTCAGATGTATTACAACATCAGTCGGATTCATCGGTATGGCGAATGGACGGATGATGTGATTTTTGACCGCGCGCCGGTGGATTATATCGCTTATTCCCAATACACGGCGGACCAAGGCAGCACGGATATCGACGAGGTTTTTGTGGAGTCGATGGTTCCTGCCGTGCGGGAATCGCTGGATCATTTGGACATTCTGGCATTTGTGCCGAAATCCGACGCCTGGCCTGTCGAGATGGAAGCGGATGGCATCCGGCCCGTCGATCATGCTTATCGCGATGAAGTGGATGCCATTTTCAAACAAATATATCGCGAGGGCCGGTTTCAGGTTTTGCCGGAAAGGAATGGTCCGCTCCTGGTGGAGTTGTGGGGTCCGAGGGAGCAGCGCTTGGATCAATTGCAGGCGGCGATGGACGAAGTGAATTCCGCGAAGATGGCAGCACGATGAGAAACGCGCTCACGAAAGAGATGCTGAGTGGGCCGGCGGCGGATTTGTATCGCCAGCTGGTGCCGGGAGTTCCCATGCGCGATCGCTGGGTGGCGGAGATTCGCGAATTGTGGGGAAAGAAAGACCATCCCAGCCTGAACGATTTCCCTGAGGTCGAAGCCTCGGACATCTGCCTACCTTCGCTTGATGCCGGGATCGATGTGCGGGTGACACTTTGCACGCCACCGGAAGAATCGCCCCATGCTTTTGTGTATTTGCATGGTGGCGGATGGATTGCGCCCGCTGCAGGAAAACACATCGGCTGGGCCAAACGCATAGCGGCTTTATCTGGGCAGACGGTGGCAGCCGTTCATTACCGGCTGGCTCCGGAGGATAGATACCCCTGCGCTTTGCATGATTGCGTCGGCGTTTTTCTCGCCATGAAAAAAATGTTCGCTGGCGAGATCACGGTGGGTGGTGACTCGGCGGGTGCCAATTTAGCTGCCGCACTCTGGTTTTTCTGCTGTAGCCAGGGCAAACACCTTCCCAACAAATTGATGCTGAACTGTGGCGTATTGGACCTCGAACTCGAAAAACACGCCTCCATGAGACGCTCTGGGAAGGATCATCCCTACAATGGCCTCGAACTTCTCGCCTTCCAGCGCGCCATTTATGCCCCGGATCAAGAGCTTTGGACGGATCCATGCGCGAGTCCGGCCCATGGCGATCTGCGGAGTCTACCTCAAACCCTTGTGATCGTGGGAGAAGATGACACCCTCTGTGACGATGGGGTCGATTTTGCGAAGCGGGCCCGCAGCGCAGGTGCCCCGGTGCAACTCCATATCGGCGAGAAAATGCCGCACGGCTTCCATATGCAACACGGCCTCGTTCCCGAAGCCGCCGCTTCCGCCGAGCAAGTGATACTGAATTTTTTAAAAACCTCCTCGCTTTAAAGCCAGTAGCGAGCGGCGCGCTGGGCGGCTCGCAAACCAATACTTGAGCGCTTTCGACTTTTTCACTACAAGGCGCGCTGGAGTTCGCTTGCTTGATCTGCAGGAGATTCGGAACGGAGGCCCCACAGCTCGGGTTGAATTCCTGCGCAGCTTTTTATGAAAACAGAATCACTCACTATCAATCCGGATGGCCGGCCTAAGCAGGTGTGGGATGCTTTTATTTTGTTCGTGACGGTGGTGGCGGCAGTAGAAACCACGCTTCGATTGGCTTTGCAAATTCCGCTCACGGGCGTGCTGCTGGCTGTGGAATTAATCACCACCGCCTTTTTCTGTGCGGACATGGTGTTGAATTTTATCACGCCCGTGCATGTGAATGGGCAGCTTGTGAACTCGCGGAAGGGCATCGCGATTCATTATCTGAAGGGTTGGTTTATTCTGGACCTGTTATCGATTTTTCCATGGGCTATTTTTGGCCCAGCTTGGGAAGGAGTCCGGCTGCTGCGATTGCTGAGGTTGGCTCACATCGCGAGCTTCATGCAGAAGCTGGCGAAGGAAAATGTCATGAACGCCAGCGTGCTGCGGATGATTTTCCTCGGCTTCTGGGTCACGCTTTTCGCCCACTTTGCGACATGTGCATGGATTGCTCTTGGTGCTGGAAATATCGGCCCCGAGTGGACTTCCGAAAAGGGGCTACTTTACCTGCGAAGCTTCTACTGGGCGGTCACGACGATTGCGACCATCGGCTATGGCGATGTGACACCTGTCACGCCGATGCAGACGATTTTTACCATTTCGGTGGAGGTCATCGGCGCCGGACTTTATGGCTATGTCATCGCTATTTTTGCGAGTTTGATTGCGAATTTGGACTCAGCGCGGAAAAAGTTTTCGGAGCAAATGGATGAAATTAATACATTCATGCGATTCCGAAAAATCCCGCTCGATCTTCAGAAGCAGATTCGCAGTTACTACGACTACCTCTGGGAATCACGCCGTGGATACAGCGAGGCCCATGTGCTGGCTGATTTACCGGATTCGCTCAAGCTCAAGGTTTCGATTTTTACGAATAAATCGATGCTGGAAAAAGTGCCTATTTTTGAGGGCGCGGGTGATGCATTGGTGGAGGAATTACTCATGCACCTCAAGCCAGCCATATTCACTCCAGGTGATTATGTTTTTCGCACAGGCGATGTCGGCGACAGCATGTATTTTATCAGCACTGGTCATGTGGAGGTCGTCTCCAGCGATGGCAACACGGTCTTCGCCACGCTCTCGCCGGGAAGTTATTTCGGGGAAACAGCCCTGCTCATGAATCAACCGCGCAACGCCTGTGTCCGCGCAGTGGATTATGTCGATCTCTACACGCTGAACCGAACAACGCTGGGTGAAATCCTGCAGAAATTCCCATCCTTCCAAAAACACCTCCATGAAATCGCCGCAGAGCGTCAGGCGGGGAAGCAGAAATAGCGCTCGGTTTCATTTGTAGCGGCGTCTCTATGAGCGCCGAATCTTTGGCCATCGGCGGTCGCAGACCGCCGCTACAGAAAGCTCAACGATCGAGGACGGCTGGAAGGAGGAGCTGCCAGAGGGGGCGGCGGCGTAGGATGACGTCGGCATCGACGGTTGAGCCAAGAGCTAGAGGGACGGGGGAATCGGTGATATCGACTGTGGCCTCGTAGCGTTGAGGGCCAGTTTGGTTTCCATCGGGCAAGGAGGGTTCGGTGGATACGTTTCGCAGCGTGCCGTGGGCATGGCCGTATTTGAACCAGGGGATGGAGAGCGGACGCATGATGACTTGCTGGCCGGGGGCGACGCGGATGATTTTTTCTTCGGCGAGGAAGATTTTCACGCGGTTGGCGGGGCCTCGGGAGATGTGGGCCAGCTTCTCACCTGCGGTGACGGGCATACCAGGGCGGCGTTTTTGCACAAGGGTGACCGTGCCGTCCTCGGAGGCGCGGATGAAGCAGCGTTCGACCAAGGCGGAGGCGTTGTCCCTCTTGACCTTCCACCGGCTCACGACGGCTTTTGCGGCGGCGGTTTCAGCCTCGGCTTCGGCGATGACCTGCTCGCGGTAGCCACGGCTGAGGACATCGAGCTTTTCCTGGATTTTCTCCACTTCACCTCGGGCGACCTCTCGCTGCGCAAGGGTGCGGTCGTAGTCCTGACGGCTCGCCCCGCCTGTCCTAGAAAGGGTTTCGTAGCGGGCGCACTCTCTCTCTGCGAGGGCCAGACGCTCATTGGCCTGCTTGAGTTCCTCAGGCACATGCCAGAATTCCTTTGGCAAGGGGAGCCCGCTCGTCTTTTGAAGTTGGGCCTCCCTGAGATGAAATGTGGCCTGGGCTTCGGCGAGTGAGGCCTCGGCCGATGCGAGTCGCTGGGCATGCAAGATGGAATCGAGTTCAAAGAGAACATCTCCTTTTTTGACATTGCTGCCCTCCGGGGAGCGGATGCCGGCGAGGAGTCCATCCTGAGGCGAAAAAACATGCACGTCCTCCTGCGCCCGCACAACGCCTGTGGCGGGGACTTTTTCATCCACCGGCAGAAGCAGTGCCGTGGCGGCTATCAATGGTATGGCAAGAAATGCAGCCGCAAAAATGAGGCGGCTCATACGACGAAGGCTCGTTTGTATGGATGCGGGAAATGCAGACATGGAAATAGGCTTCAGGCCGCAGCTTCGTGGACGACGGAGAGCTTCTGGAGATTGCGATAAGGGCCATCCACCGCCATGAGTTCTTGATGCGTGCCCAGCTGGGCGAGACGGCCTGATTCCATCACAACGATCCGATTGGCGCGGCGAATCGTGCTCAGACGGTGAGCTACAATGAAAACCGTGCGGCCTTCCATCAAGGTGTCGAGCGACTGCTGAACGAGCGCTTCACTTTCGTTATCGAGCGCGCTGGTGGCTTCGTCGAAAATCAAAATCCGTGGATCTTTGAGCAGGCAGCGGGCGATGGCGATGCGCTGGCGTTGGCCGCCGGAGAGCGTGGCGCCGCCTTGTCCCACTTGGGCTTTGAGGCCGCCTTCCATTTTGGCGATGAATTCCCACGCATTCGCCAACTCGGCGGCGCGGCACACTTCGTCCTCGGTCGCATCGGGCCGCCCGTAGCGGATGTTTTCATCAATCGAACCCGAGAAAAGAAAGTTGTCCTGGAGGACGATGCCGATTTGTTGGCGGTAGAGGTCGTAATCGAGCGTTCGCAGATCATGGCCATCGATGCGGATGACTCCTGCCGAAGGATCATAGAAACGGGTGAGCAGGCTGATGAGCGTTGATTTTCCACTCCCGCTTGGACCGACCAGCGCGACGATCTCGCCGGCTGGAACGCTGAGACTGAAGTCGTTTATTGCGATGCCGCGATCATAGGAAAAGGCGATGTGGTCGAAATCCACCGCGCCGCGCAGGTTGGGAAGAGAGATGGGATTCGCGATCTCCGTGATGTGAGGGCGGATGTCGTGGAGGCTGAGAATGCGCTCGAATCCTGTGCGGGCGCTGGTGGCGATTTGGATGAGGTTGGAGAGGTTTTGCAGTGGGCCGTAGAGCATCATGAGGTAGCTTGTGAAAGCCACAAATGAGCCGAGCGACATGGTGCCATACATCACGCTGGTGCCGCCCCAGAGGAGCACAGATCCGTAGACAACGGCAAAGATTCCAGCCAGGAGGAGCCACATGCGGACTCCCATGAGGGTGAGTTCCAGTTCATGCGGGAGGTTTTCGCGGATTCGCTGGAGGAAGCGCCTGCGCTCGTGGTCCTCCTGGGCAAAACATTTCACCACCTTGATGCCGCTGAATGTCTCACCCAGCGTCCCAGCCAGAGCGGACTGGCGCTCCTGCACATCGTGCGAGCGGGTGTGGAGGCCTCGCCGATAAAGATGCACGACAGAAAAATAAAGGGGCAGGCTTGCTGTGCAGAAGAGGGCCATTTTCCAGTTCAGGAAAAACATGATCGTCGTCGCCAAAGCGAGGGAGACGAGACTGTTCGACACCGTCGAGAGCGCTGTGGTGATGAATTGCTGCACGGCGGCGGCATCGTGGACGACGCGGTTCACCAGGCTCGCTGTGCGCTGGGTTTCGTAAAACGAGAGGTGCAGCATCTGCAAGTGGTGGAAAAGGGCGCGGCGGATGTCGAAAACCACGCGCTGGCCGGCATAGTAGAGGAGGTAGTGATGTCCGTAGCCGACAAAATAGCGAATGGCTTCGAAGGCCAGAAATACGAGCACAATTCCGGCAAGGAACGGCACATTCCGCCCGGGGATGGCTTCATCAATGACCAGCTTCACAAAAAGCGGCGCCATAGAAGCGATGGTCACCGTGATGAGGTTGCCCAGCGCCGAGATTCCCAGCAGACCTTTGTAGCGGCGAACGTAGCTCCACAGCCGCGCTGCCACAGGCATCGGAAGATTACTCATTGAAGTAGAATGAATTCATCTTTGAAAGCTGACGCCTCATGTCAGCACAGGATTTCTTGCTCTGCGAATAAAAACTTTGGAAGAGGGCGGCATGTTTCACGATTGGTCTTCGATTTTGAAATCCCGGAGATCGTGTTGGAAAAGCTCAGCGGGGAGTGTGGGATTCCGCTCGATGCGGGTGAATTCGGTCGAAACCTCGCTGCCGTCGCGGAAGGTCATTTCAAAGAGGGAGACAGCGCCGCTGGCTGGATCGAAGAGGATGCGAAGCGACTTGAGACCCTCGGCGAGTCGCGGGTCCTTGGGGGTGAGACGAAGGTCCATGCGAGCGCCGTCCTCCTTGAGGGAAACGACCTCGAATCGGCGCTGGAACTCATCGAGCGAGATGGCGATGGGCATGGGGAGCTCCTGCATGGCACGGGCAGCGGCGGATGATGCGCTGAACCTGCGGGCGAGGGATTTTTTCGGTTCAATCACGAGAAAGTCATTCGGCGACTTGAGCACGAGCAAGTCGGCTGGATCACCGTCTTGCCAGCGGAAGCGCCCCTCGGTGCCGAACCAGACGGTGCCGGATTTTTTCAGCGGAATACGAAGAGCGGGCAGCCGGCGGGTCTGGATGAAATCGGCCCGCAGCGAGCGGATGGCGACTTGTTTAGAAATCCAATCGCGCAGGATTGTCTGGGTATCCTCTGCGCGAAGGGGCGCAGCGAGGAGGAGCAAAAAAAGAAGACTGAGGCGTTTCATTGGCGTTTGATTTTACCGCTTGGGGTCTGCGGGATGTCGTTCACAAAATGAATTTCGACGGGGACTTTGTGGGCGGACATTTCGCAGCGGCAAAGCTTGAGCAGATCGAGGTGGGGAGGGGCTTCGACGCCAGCGGCAATGACAACCTCCGCGATCGGAACCATGCCGAAATCCGGGTGCAAGCGGGCGAAGACGCGGCTGAGTTCCACAGCCGGATGCGTGTTGAGAACGGCCTCGACCTCATCGGGGAAGAACTTCATTCCGCCAATCGAAATAGCCGTGCTGGTGCGGCCCAGGAGGGTGATAAACCCCTCCGCGTCGATTTCAGCGATATCGCCAGTGGCAAACCACCCCTCCTCATCAAGGATTTCAGAGCGTGGTTGCCAGGGAGAGAGATAAGCATCGAGGCAACCGGGGCCTCGCAGAAGAAGCTGCGAATCCTTGAGCTTGGCTTGAAACGAAGGCTGAGGAAGACCGATCGATGCTGGGCGCAGATCGGGCGCGGGAGAATTCAGGCAGGGGAGGCCGACTTCAATGATGCCGAGTGCTTGGGATGGAAAAATACCGAACCTTTGGGAAATTTTCTCTGCGGTGGATGGAGCCAAAGCCGCCGTGGTTGAGACAGCCAGTCGCCAGTGAACATCGGCGTCGCCGTCACAGCCGGAGAGCATCTCGTAATGAAAAGGTGCCGCGTAGAGGACTGTAGCGCAGGTGCGCTTCGAAGCTTCGAGAAGATCACCTGGCAGGCTCGAAAGCGGCAGAACAATGCCAGCTCCATTCCAGAGGTAGAGCATGATCGAGACAGCGAAGTGGTGTGACATTGGAAGCACCCAGAGGATGCGGTCGGCAGGCGTGATGCCGAGACCCTCGTTTGCAGCCGTGATGCGATCCAGCAGGGTTTGATGGGAAAGGGTGATGCCCTTGGCATGGCCAGTGGTGCCGGAGGTGAATCGAATGAAGGCGGGGCGTATTTCCGCAAGCGGTTTGATCCACTCGGGCGGAGGAGACGCATGGGCTGGTGATTCAAGAAGCACCCCGCCGACCTCGGTTTGCTTTACGATGACATCAAGGTGAACCTCCTCAATCAACCGCTGGCGCTCTGGCACGGAAAGCTCGGGAGCGATGGGGACGAAGCACCCACCGGCCCGCAGGATGCCGAGTGCGTGTGCGATGTAATCCACCCCATCGGCACATTGGAGACCGACTCGTGGGCAAGGCAGGGACTCGATCAGCGGGCGGAGTTGCCGAGCGAGCCTGGCGCTTTTTTCATCGAGAGCGGCGTAGGTTGTTTCTTGCCCATCGTGGAAAACGGCCACCGCGTTGGGATCGGCATTTTTAAAAATTTCCTCGGCGATATTCATCTCAAAATGCGGCTGCCGCTCTCCCTGCCGCCTCGCCTGTTGCGAGGCATGTGCCGGTAACGCGGATCGATGCCTGGGCCTCGTGGGTGCAGGAGATGCAGCGTCCGGCGACGAAGAGATTCTCAAAGGTTCGCGAGCGCAGGCAATCGAGCGAGATGCCAGCAGGACGGTTCTCCTCGGGAAACCGGAAGCGCGGCCCCTTGGCATTCTCGCGCAGTTCCCATGGCCAACAGGCGAGCGCGGCGGGGTTTTCAACCTGCCTGCCTTGGAGGATGTCCTCCTCCGTGAGGCAGGCCAGCCCGCTCAGGCGTCGGCTCTCACGAATGCCTGCCTGCGCGGGCGTGCAGGTGATACGCGCGTTTTCAAAACCCTCGGCATGAGCTCGCAGATAGCGGATGATTTCAAATGAAACGCGGCGTCCGCAGTCCTCCACGCGAGTAAGGCACTCCGGCGAACAGGGGTCGTAGGGATCAGCCTGCAGATCGATTGTCGCCCAAATTTCGTTTTGGCTCAGACCGTGGCGGAATGCCACGCCCAGAGCTTCGGCGGAAAGCTGGTTTGATGCCACGGCGCCGCTGATGAGGTGGGCAAGCCTGAGGCGGGCATCACCAGCCAGAGCGGTTTCATGTGCGCCACCGATTCCAAAAATATAGGCCGGCCGTTGAAGTCGATCCGCTGGCGCACACTCAAAAGCGGCTCCTGCAAGAGCGCAGGCTTCGGCATCCCCCGAGGCATCGATGAGCGAGTTCATCTCGACTTCAAAGACATGGCCTCGCGACTGCAGATGCGCGGCTTGGATTTGACCCGAGGCGGAGTCGATGTCTGTGAGATCTGTGTGGAGAAGAACGGTGAGGTTTGGAGTTTGGCGAGTGATGTCATCCGCCACGGCGGCGAGGGCGGCGGGTTGGTGTGGGAGGACGTCGAGTTTTCCCATTCGCACCGGCCCTGAGGCGCCTCCTGCTCGGATGAGACTCTCGGCAAACTCGCGGGGGAAGCCCTCATTGGCGTAGGCCAAAGGTTGGGCGTCGTCATTTCGCAGCAGGTAAAGTCCGCAGAGCGTGTGCACGAGGGCATTGGAAGCCATGCCTCCGAGGGCGTTTCGCCGTTCCACGAGCAGCGTCCTTGCCCCGGCCCGTGCGGCTGACACAGCGGCGGCGATCCCTGCCGTGCCTCCACCTACGACAAGAATGTCGATTTTTTCCGGGGAACTCACAGCACGGAGTTACTCAGCCGGAATAAGGGCGGCTATTTTTTGCACTGTGGAGAAATTCTCACGGTTCACTTGCGACACAGGTAGGCGGCATCCGAAGGCGGTTTCAACATGGATGAGGAGGCGCATGATCGCCATGGAATCCAAGCCCGCTTCAAAGAGGTCGTCGGTGCATTTGAAATCCGGCCCGAGCTCGAGAATGTCGGAGGCAAGGATGCCAAGGAGCTTGGCCTCTTTTTTTGCGATGGCGTCCGGAGTTTCAGCCATTGGCGGATGGTCTAAAGAATTCCAAGCCGCTGGCAGATTTCGCGCGTGGCGGTGGATTGGTTGAGCGTGTAGAGGTGGATTCCGGCAACGCCTTGGTTGAGGAGGTCGGCGCATTGCTCTGTGGCGTAGTGCAGGCCGATCTGCCGGAATGCTTCACTGGAGTCGCCAGCGCGTTGCAAGGCCTTGAGAAGACGCCCAGGAAAACGGGCACCGCCTGCGAGCTCGGCCATTCGGCGCATCGAGGACTGGCTGGTCACTGGCATGATGCCAGCAATGATCGGCACATGAATGCCGGCCAGAGCGCACCGTTCGCGGAAGTCATAGAAATCGTGGTTATCGAAGAAAAGTTGGGTGCAGATGTAATCCGCTCCGGCGTCCACCTTGGCCTTGAGGTAGTCCATTTCCAACAGGCGATTTGGCGTGGCAGGGTGGCCTTCTGGAAAACCGGCCACACCGATGCCAAAGCCGCGCGGGTCGGGATGTCCGCTAAAACTTTTGACGAAACGCACAAGATCTACCGCTTGCGGAAATGTATCCCCCGCATGGTTGTAGTCGGGTTTGTCGCGTGGGGGATCGCCTCGAAGGGCGAGAATATTGCTCACACCGGCGGCGGCGTAGCGCTCGAGGATGGCTGTGATCTCTTCGCGGGTATGACCAACGCAAGTCAGATGCGGCACAGGATCCAGCGTCGTGGTGGTCTTCAGGCGCAGAACTAGATCGTGCGTGAGTTCACGAGTAGAACCGCCTGCACCGTAGGTCACGCTGACAAAGTTCGGGTGGATTTTTTCCAGCTCGCGGATTGTGTCGTAGAGAGCATGCTGTGCCTCGGCGGTCTTCGGTGGGAAAAACTCGAACGATACGGTCGGTTTTCCGGGTTTGAGAATGTCGAGGATGTGCATGAAAGAAGTTTGAAGTTTTAAGAATTAAGTCTTAAGTTGCACCGCTCGTGGTGGTGGTATGAAATCCACATTTCACCAGCCGAGGACTTTGGCGAAGATGAGCGGAGCGACGATCGTGGCGTCGGACTCGATTATGTATTTTGGGGTGCTTTCACCGAGCTTACCCCAAGTGATTTTTTCATTTGGAACTGCACCGGAATAGCTTCCGTAACTCGTTGTAGAATCGCTGATCTGACAGAAGTAACCCCACAACGGCACATCGGTGCGGCGAAGGTCTTGGTGAAGCATCGGAACCACACAAATCGGGAAATCACCCGCGATGCCGCCGCCGATTTGGAAGAAGCCGATAGGCGTTTTGTGGCTTGGAGGTTTTTCTCCTTGGCTGCAATCATCCAGCTGTTCTTGGGGTCGATCTGGAAGCTCTTTTGAAGATCGGGCGAATCAAGAATCCGCCAAAAGAATTCATGCGGGAATAGACGCTCCCCTTTGGCATCGGCGGCCATCCAGTCCTTGCGATTCACATCCGCGATTCGACGCATGGCCTCCATCTCAGGAATGCAGGTATCGGTACCGCGATTCATATGGCGGGCGAGAAGGGCCTGCTCATCAGCCGGTGTGAGGTCGCGATAGTTTGGAATACGCTCGTAAAAATCGTGCGCCACCAGGTTGAAGATGTCCTCCTCCAGATTGGCTCCTGTGCAAACGATGCCGTGGACTTTTCCCTGACGAATCATCTCGGCGAGGGAAATGCCCAACTCAGCCGTGCTCATGGCGCCTGCAAGTGTCATCAGCATGATGCCGCCTTGATCCAGATGGCGGGTGTAGGCTTCAGCGGCGTCCTTGAGAGCAGCGGCGTTGAAGTGGCGGTAGTGAAGGTCTATGAATTGCGAAACTGGGCCTTGTGACATGATGGTTAAAATGAATGGTTGGTGCGGATTTTTAGCAGGTTGGGTAGCAAGTGCAAAGTGTGTTCACCAGTCTGAAATGCCATCCGCTGAGAGGTTGTTCACATCCTTTAATAATAAAGAAATTATTTTTCAGGAAACTTCTTCTTCTTAATGTTGTGAACAACCATGAAGAAGTGTGTTCCTCAGGCTCCCAGTGGGTGTTCCACGCGTTTTTGACTCTGTGAAGAAGCTGTGAGTGAAAAATAATGGCTCTGAAAAACTCTGGATTTTCGGCGAGTTGTTAAACTTTGCTGGCATGGATTCACAAGTTGTTCACACACTGTTGACACTTTGGGAAATGTCCATGAGGCGTTCATTTTGAGAAAAATCTTTGGGCGATTGGCATGCGCCGTCCCATGCCGAATGCACGGCTGGTGATCTTGAGACCGGGAGCGGCTTGTTCGCGTTTGTATTCGTTGAAATCCACCTTGCGCGTCACCCACCGCACGGTTTCGGCATCGAAGCCTGCGGCCACGATTTCGCCGACACCGCGATTTTCTTCGATATAGAGTTTGAGAATGGCATCGAGGACATCGTAAGGCGGTAGTGTATCCTGGTCTTTCTGATCGGGACGGAGTTCTGCGCTTGGCGGTTTGTCGATCGTGCGGCGAGGGATGATTTCTCTGTCGCGGTTCAAATGCTCTGCCAGTTGGTAAACGAGAGTCTTTGGCACATCCGATATGGCAGCGAGCCCCCCGGCCATATCGCCGTAAAGTGTGCAATAACCCACGGCGAGTTCACTTTTATTACCAGTTGTGAGCAAAAGATGGCCGAATTTGTTTGAGAGAGACATCAGCGTGAGGCCGCGAAGACGCGCTTGCATGTTTTCTTCTGTGGCATCCTCCGGTCGGTCGCCAAAAACAGGACGCATCTGGTTTTTAAAAACTTCGAAACTTTCGCCAATCGGGATTTTCAGGCACTCGATGCCAAGATTCTTGGCAAGGGCGAAAGCGTCTTCGACGCTGTGTGAGGAGGAAAATGGCGACGGCATCGCGACACCGGTCACCTTATTTGCTCCCAAGGCTTCTACGGCTAGGCAGGCTACAACGGCACTGTCTATGCCACCGCTCAATCCCAGCACGGCTGACTTGAAGCCGCATTTCTCGGCATAGTCTCGCACGCCGAGCACCAAGGCGCGGCGCAAGTCCTCGAGGTCGCTAGATTCCTTTTCAATTAATCGATCGGATGCGATTTGAGCAGATTCTTCAAAACCGGGAAGCCGTATTTGGATTTCCCCATCCGCGCCGACTGCAAGCGAATGACCATCGAACACCAGCTCATCGTTTCCACCGATGGCGTTACAGTAATAAAAGGGGACACCATGTCGGAGAGCCTGATTTTTGATCATGGCCTCCCTGAGCTGTGGTTTCCCGAGTTGAAAAGGCGATGCGCTCAGATTCAGAATCGCCGTGGCTCCAGCGGCACAAAGGGTTTCCACCGGATCACACGAATACAACGGGCGCGGTAGATACTCCGGGGTCCAGATGTCCTCGCAAATAGTAATACCGAAAATCGTGCCACGAATTTCGACCGGCTCCTGTTTTTGACAGGGTTCAAAATACCGTGACTCATTGAAGACATCATAGGTGGGCAGGAGTGTCTTATGAACCCAGCGAATCGCGCATCCACGCTCCAGCACAGCTGCCGCATTGAAAAATGGCCGTCCCAACGAGGAGGGATTTTTTTGCACACAGCCAACAATCCAAGCCGCTGACCCCACTTCGCGGTGGATTTCCTCAAGAGCCTGCAGGCTCATCGGCACAAAGTCGGACTGGAAAAGTAAATCCTGCGGCGGGTAGCCGGTGAGGACTAATTCCGGCGTGAGAATGACATCCGCGCCTTGAGACTCCAGCGATCGGCATGCCTCCACAATCCGGCGAGAATTTCCCGCCAAATCGCCCACCGTCGAATTAATCTGAGCCAAACCGATTTTCATAAAATTACCAGAATCCCCACTGCCTCGTTGTCATAATGTAAAGGCCGAGACCGAGGTTTGTCACCCCGTGTGAGAGCACGCAGGCGCCGAGACTGCCCGTCCGCACAGCCACAAAATTGTAGATCACCCCGCAGAGCAGGGCCGCCGGCCAATCCGCCATACCGTGAACCAGCATAAAACACACCGCCACTGCGGCGAAGGATTTCCATTGAAATGTGCCCACCGGCAGCGAGGTGAAATCCTCTCGAATCAAATACCGCATCAAAAACCCACGCCAAAAAATTT
Source organism: Verrucomicrobiota bacterium (assembly GCA_026398285.1). Classification (GTDB taxonomy): domain Bacteria; phylum Verrucomicrobiota; class Verrucomicrobiia; order Chthoniobacterales; family Terrimicrobiaceae; genus UBA967. Next base: position 22,824 of record JAPLTI010000183.1, on the reverse strand, counting down.
CCTCCACCAAAGGAACAATAATGACCAATCGCGCAAAGCGCGCGGCGACAGTCATCCAGTAAAGCGCGGAACCCTCACCGAACACCGAGGGATCAAATCCATCCACCCGCGCCGCTACGCCCAGAAAAGCCTGCGGAGCGATCCAGAGACCCAGCACCACCATCCCGGCAGCCAACGCCAAGCCTGTCCCTCCGCGTTTTCCAAAGTCATATTGACGCCAGTAAAAAACCAATACGCCTGCGCAGAGCGCCGTCTGAAGCGGATAAATCCAATACTCCGGACTCCGCAACCAGAGCGAATCGGCAGTGGGATTTTTGACGAGAGAGACCAATATCAATCCGCCCATGAACACGAAAAACGGCGTCACATAGGCCGCCAGCGGCGAGCGGATGGAAGAGGGCGAAGACATCGGGCGATATCCAATCACACTCCCGTGTCCATTTTAAGATCAACTTTTAGTCAATCCACTCTGGCTTCAGCCGGTGACGAGATCGAGCCAGTCGGGGTTTGATTCCGCGTGCGAACGGATTTCCTCGAGGATTTGAGGCAGGGTGGTGGCGGGTTTCCATCCCCATGCTTCGCGGGCGAGGGCGAGATCGAGGATGGCCCACGGAATGTCGAAGGGGCGGCTGGATTGGTCGCTGGAAGTGTGATTCGGGTCGTTGATGGCGAGAGCGGGGCCGATTTTATCCGCGCACCAGGCGGAAAGTTCGCGCAAGGACATGGAGTTTTCGTGACCGCCGGCGAGGTTGACGGTGCGGGGTTTTTCCGTGCCGCGAAAATCGATCTGCTTGAGGAGGAGCGGGACGATATCCCTCGGATGCAGGCAGTCGCGGACTTGGAGCCCCGAGCCGCCGAAGCCGATGTATTTCAGCGGACGCCCAGCGCGCCAGGAGTGAATCCAAAAGGAGAAAATGCCCTGGTCGGCTTTGCCAAATTGCCCAGCGCCGGCGAGGACACCGCAGCGATTGATCCAGACGGGGAAGCCGTAGGCGTCGCCGTATTCGAGTGCGAGCCATTCGGAGCAGAGCTTCGTGCTGCCGTAGAGACTGACCGGTGGCGCTGTGGAGAATTGCTCGGTGATTCCGCCGCGCGACCAGCCGGGACCTGATGCGGTGGATGGTAACTCGAAGCGGGTCGGCGTTTTTTCCATCGGCAATCCTGCCAGCGCAGCGATCGAATAGACGCGGCTGGTGGAGAGCAGTGTGAACCCGGCTTTCCATGTTTTGCAGAGCTCTAGGAGATTAACGGTGCCGTAGAGGTTCTGATCTACCAGATCGCGGCTCGAGGACCCATCCACCCCGGCAAGCACACTGGGATTCGCGGCGCAATCGATGATCCAGTCACACGGCGGGAGGCTTTCAAGCGCTGTCCGGTCTCGCACATCGCCGATGCGGATGTCGCAGCCCAGCGCGCGAAGCGGCTCGAGATTCGTCTCGCTGCCTTTGCGCGAAAGATTGTCGAGGCCGAGGATCTGGAGACCGGATCGATGCTCCAGCAGAGTGCGTGTGATCACAGATCCGGCGAAGCCGCAAATGCCGGTGAGGAGGATTTTCATGTGGTGATGGGGTTTTAGCGGTTCGTGGAGGGGAGAGAATTAAAAACGGCCGGTCCTACCGACCTTGCAGTCTGGCACTCAAGGCAGCGAAAGCCTCATAAACGATCGATCGGCGTTCGCAAAAGACGCACTCTATCTCGGCAACACCGGAGTCTTCCATAGCACGATAGCCGAAAATAACTCGGTAAGCGCGAACTCGAAGCCGAAAATAACCGGAGAGATCGTTTTCAAGTGCTTTGATGTCACCCTTCTCACTCTCGAGCATGCGCAATGCCTCTCTTAGGCGCTTTCTAGGTTCGGGAGCGAGGCAAAGAATAAAGTTGCGAACCTGATCGGAGATGTTGACCTTCATTATTTCTCATCAAGGACATCAAGCGGCATGAATTTCGTTTTCCCGGATTTGTGATCCCGTATTGCCTGCATGGCCAAAGGATTCGACATGATTTCCATCGTCTCCAGCATCGCCTCAAATCTTTCTGGAGAAAGAAGGTAACCCACCGCCTTATCCCGACGGGTTATAATTACTGGCTGCTCTTCCGCTTCGCGCAGAATAGAGGGGAGGCCAGCTTGAGCTTCTGTGACGGAATATGTAATTGCCATAGCAATCTATATAGAGCGTCCGTCGTTTGAAAGCAAGTCGGCTGCATTTTTAATCGGGCGCTCTGTCCAGGACGCTTTAGGCGGGCGTGATACCTAGAACTTGTCCCGCCATGCCGCATGACGGTATTGGCGCATGGAAAGGGTGTTACCCGCGTGTCTTCCAGGCTTCGACGATTTGGCTGATGGTTTCGGTGAGGCTGATGGTGATGTCCCACGCCGGGTAGTGGGATTTCATTTTCCGGAGGTCGCTGTAGTAGCAGATGTGGTCGCCGATGCGGTTTTGGTCCACATAGGTGAAGGCTTGTTTCTTTCCGGTGAAGGATTCGGCGATTTGGAAGGCTTCGAGGATCGAGCAGGAATTTTGTTTTCCACCGCCCAGGTTGTAGACCTCCGCGATGCGCGGGGCTTTGCAGAATTCCCACATGAAGCGGGCCACATCCTCGCTGTGGATGTTGTCGCGCACCTGCTTGCCTTTGTAGCCGAAAACCTTGTATTCGCGGCCTTCAAGATTGCATTTCACGAGGTAGCTGAGGAAGCCGTGGAGTTCCACGCCGGAGTGGTTCGGGCCGGTGAGGCAGCCGCCGCGCAGGCAGCAGGTGGGCATGTCGAAATAGCGTCCGTATTCTTGCACCATGACATCCGCCGCCACTTTGGATGCGCCGAAGAGGGAGTGTTTCGATTGGTCGATCGAGAAGGATTCGGCGATGCCGTGTTCATAAGCCAGATCGTCGTAATCCCAGCGCGTGTCGAGTTCGCGGAGCGGGATGGTATTTGGCCGGTCGCCGTAAACTTTGTTCGTGGACATGTGGACGAACGGCGACTCGGGGCAGGCCTGGCGGGCAGCTTCGAGGAGGTTCAGTGTGCCGACGGCGTTGGTGTCGAAGTCGTCAAAAGGAATCGCAGCTGCGCGGTCGTGCGAGGGCTGCGCGGCGGTGTGGATGATGATGTCGGGTTTGATCTTTGCAACGAGGTCGAGAACGCCTTGCCGGTCACGGATGTCGATTTCGTGGTGGGTGAAGCCTGGGATGAGATCGGCGAGGCGTTTTTGATTCCAACGCGTGTCGCCTTGGGGTCCAAAAAATGCAGCGCGTTGGTTGTTGTCCACCCCGTGGATGGAACAGCCCTGGCGGGCGAAAAAAATCGAGACTTCGGAACCGATAAGGCCGGAGGAGCCAGTGACGAGGGTTTTCATGGACTTGTTATAGGGTGGCCCGGTTCAGGGCGCTGATGATCGCGTGGATGGAGGCGAGTTCGATGTTGGTATCGCTTCCCACGCCAAAATAGGTGTGGGCGGCGGCGGTTTTGATTTCGATGTAGCTCACGGCGCGGGCATCGGCTCCGGCGCCGAGCGAGTGCTCGGAATAGCTTTGGATTTCGAAAGGCGGGAGGTTTGTTTGGCCGAGGGCGGCGACGAATGCCGCGATCGGGCCGTTGCCGGAACCGCGGACTGTGACAGGTTGCCCTTGGAGGACGAGGTCAGCTTCGATTGTGACCTGCTCACCGCGCTCGATGGCCCGGAATTCGCGCAGGCTCACGGCGCTATCACGCAGGACATAGGTTTTCAGGAAAAGCCCGTGGATTTCCTCGGCTTCGAGTTCGGTGCCTTTTTCATCCGAGACGGCATTGACGATGCGGCCGAGTTCTTTTTGGAGAGACTTGGGAAGCTGGTAGCCGAATTCCGTTTCGAGGATGTAAGCGACGCCGCCTTTGCCGGACTGGGAATTGATGCGGATGATTGCCTTGTAGCTGCGGCCGATATCGGCAGGGTCGATTGGAATGTAGAGAGTATCCCACGGCTTGCCTTCTACTTGGCGCGACCATGATTTTTTAATGGCATCCTGATGCGAGCCGCTGAATGCCGTGAAGGCGAGATCACCGGCGTAGGGATGGCGGGGATGCACCTCCATGCGGGTGCAGCGCTCGTAAACATCGCGGATCGCGTTGAGTCGGCTGAGGTCGAGGTGGGGATGAATGCCGTGCGTGTAGAGATTCAGCGCGACGGTGACGATATCGAGGTTGCCGGTGCGTTCACCGACTCCAAAGAGCGTGCCTTCCACGCGGTCGGCTCCTGCGAGGAGGCCCAATTCCGTGGCGGCCGTGCCGGTGCCGCGGTCGTTGTGCGTGTGGAGCGAAAGCGTTGTGAGATCGCGGCGGGTCAGATGGCGGGACATCCACTCGATCTGGTCGGCGTGGATATTCGGCGTCGCGTATTCGACCGTGGCCGGGAGGTTGAGGATGATTTTGTTTTCCGGTGTCGGCTGCCAGACATCGGTCACGGCCTCGCAAATCTGCAGGGCGAAATCGAGTTCCGTGCTCGTGAAGCTCTCGGGTGAGTATTCGAGACGGATGCGCGAGCCCTCGGCGACGAGCGGCTGCATTTTCTCCTTTAAAAACGAAACCGCATGCGTGGCGATGGAGACGATCTGCTCGCGGGTCGAGTTGAAGACATACTCGCGTTGCTTCGGCGAGGTCGAGTTGTAGAGGTGAAAAATAATGCTGCGCGCGCCGCGCAGAGCCTCGAGCGAGCGCACGATGAGATCCTCGCGGCACTGACAGAGGATTTGAATCGAGACATCAGACGGGATCAGGTTCTCCTCGATGAGGCGGCGGCAGAAATCGAATTCGATCTGCGATGCGGAGGGAAAACCAATTTCGATTTCCTTGAAGCCGATGCCGACGAGCATTTGAAAATACTCGAGCTTCTCCTCCACGCTCATCGGTTGCGCAAGCGCCTGGTTGCCATCGCGAAGATCTACGCTGCACCAAACGGGAGCGGAGCTCAGAGTGCGGTTCGGCCACTGGCGGTCGGGAAGATCGACCTGCGGAAAGGGCCGGTATTTGGTGACAGGCGGCTGTTGCATGGAAAGACCCAGAGTAGCACCGCAAAAGCCGATGCGCCAAGTTTTCAAAAGAGACTACCCGACAATATCGACCACAAGCGCAGTCGCATTGTCCCGGCCGGAGGCTGCGATTGCCTCGCGAACGAGAGCCGGCGCCGCCTCACGGGAGGTGTTGCGCAGGATATCTTCTATGCGGCTGTCGAAGAGGCCATCGGTGACGCCATCCGTGCAGAGCAGAAACCGGTCGCCCGGCTCGAGTCCCACGGCGCCGGTCTGGGGTTCGATCTGTTGCGGATCTGCGCCGAGAACTTTTTGCAGGACATTTCGCTGGGGATGGTTTTTCGCCTCGCGCTCGTTGATTTGGCCGTTTCGAAAAAGCCAGCCGACATAGGTGTCGTCGTTGGTGATCTGCTTCATGCCGCCGGCCGCCGGAAGGAAGTAAATGCGGCTGTCGCCGATATGGGCGAAATACATCCACCCCGGAGTGAACCAGCACAGACTCAGCGTGGCACCCATGCCACGACACTCTTCGTAGCAGGAGCCGAGATAGAGCAGCGCGCGGTGGATTTCGACAAAGACCTCCTGAAGCACATCGCGGAATCCGCTGGAAATGCCCGAAGCTCCTTGTGCGAAAACCGTTGGTAGGATTTTCGTGATTTTTTCCACGGCTATCTTGCTGGCGAACTCCCCGGCCTTCGCGCCCCCCATTCCATCGCTCACGGCAAAAACAAAATCGGATTTGGCGACTTCGGCCTCGCCTATCTTTCCGAGCCATTGGGCCCCTTGTGCATCGACGATCAGGCCGAGGAAAGAATCCTCGTTGTTTTTACGGACCTTCCCGCAGTCCGTGTGGCCGGACCATAGAAGGCTTTTGATCGGGGAGGGAATGTCGCTCATTGCTCCGGCTCCAAGATTGTCGCAAATTCAAAATCGATGAGGCAAAATCGGCCGTCGGACTGGCGGTAGGTGACATTCCGTATGTCGGCGTCGTCGTGCCGGACGCCGTAGGGCTCGAGTTCGGCGAACAACTCGCGGCAGCGGGCGTCGTCTAGGTGGTCAACGCGCGTTCCGCAATTGGTCGTCACTATTCTCAGCTCCTCCGCATCGCTCTCAACGAGTCGTGGCACAAACGGGCACGCGCGCTTTTCGAGGTAGCGAAGCACTTTCACCTCATTCGCAAATCGCTCTTCGGCCTTTGGCCCGCGAAATTGTTTATAGACCTTGCCGTCGTAGCCAATGCGCACGGTGGCGCGGAGTGTGTCTTTGACCTGTTGCATGAATATCCAGTGGAGATGCGAGTTCGATCGGCCTTCCAAATTGGCACATTCCTTTCGAAACCCCGAGCCTTTTCCGAAAAGGCCATCGTCAGGGCGGGCGCAGGATTTTTCTTGAGACGGAGGGCTGCAACGGGGATTACCTTTGCGCGTGACTCTTTACCTCATCGCCGCCCTTCAAGCCTATCTGCTTGGATCGATTCCATGGGGATTCCTTGCCGGGCGGATGCAAGGCGTCGATCTGCGCACGCAAGGCAGCGGCAGCACCGGCGCGACGAATGCGTTGCGCATCCTTGGAAAAAAGTGGGGCTACACCGTGTTTGCGCTGGATGCCTTCAAAGGCTGGCTCGCTGTGATGGTTGGGTTCCTGATCGCCTTGAAAGCGTATGGGGCGCCGCAATCCGTGGTGATCAACTCGGGCGTCGTGGGAGCGATCTTTGCCATGATCGGCCACACTTATCCGGTCTGGCTGCGCTTCCAAGGCGGCAAGGGCATTGCCACGGCCGCTGGCATCATGCTGGCGCTGTTTCCCCCGCCGGTTTTCGCCTTTGGACTTTTTGTGTGGCTTACACTTTTCTACACGACGCGCTATGTCTCGGTCGCTTCGCTTGGAGCCGCCGTCGCGCTGCCCACGGGAGCTGCCGGTATGTGGGCGCTTGGGCAGGGAGATGCTTTGCGCACGAGCATCGCCGGCATCATGTGCCTGCTCGCCATCTGGCGCCACAAATCCAATATCTCACGCCTCCTGTCTGGAACGGAAAAGCGGTTCGAAAAGAAATCCCGCCCCTCCGCCTGAACCATGTTTAAAAAAATCAGCATCATCGGCGGTGGCAGCTGGGGCACGGCACTCGCGCTCCTCATCTCCGAGCATGGCTTGCCTGTCACGATCTGGGCGCACAACCCCGTCGTCGCAGAGGACATCAATTCCCGTCACGCGAACTCCCACTACCTGCCTGATATCAACCTCCCGGAAAACATCCACGCCACATCGCAACAGGATGCCCTCGCCGACTCAGACCTCATCGTGGTCGTCGTTCCTTCAAAGGTGATGAGGGAAACCGCTCGGTCCCTCGCGGCCTTGAATCTGCCGACGGGCACAGCGGTTGTTTCCTGCACGAAGGGCATTGAATCCGGCACCGGTCTTCTCATGAGCCAGGTTCTCGGGGAGTTCCTTCCTCAATGCCGCTTGGCAGTGCTTTCCGGCCCGAACCTCGCTCCGGAAATCGCCCGCCAAATTCCCGCAGCCAGCGTGATCGGATCCGGGCACGCCGATTTGCTCGAGCCACTTCAGCGCGTTTTTTCGTCCAAGTCATTCCGCGCTTATACGAGTGATGACATCACTGGCATCCAGCTCGGCGGCGCGTTGAAAAACATCTACGCCATCGCTGCCGGTGTATGCGACGGCTTCGGCATGGGCGACAATGCCAAAGCGGCGCTTGTGACCCGCTCGCTTGCCGAGATGACCCGCCTTGGCATCGCCATGGGTGGTCGTCGCGAAACCTTCTTCGGCCTCAGCGGAGCGGGCGATCTCATGGTCACCTGCTTCAGCAAGCAAAGTCGGAATCGGCAGTTCGGCGAGCGGCTCGGTCGCGGGGAAAAACCGGTGGATATCATCTCCTCGCTCAAAACTGTTGCCGAAGGCGTGCCGACAGCGTTGAGCGCGTCCGAGTGCGCGAAGCGCCTCGGCATCGACGCCCCGATCACGGCCGAGGTCTGTGCCGTTCTCCATGAGGGCAAGCCTCCGCGCGAATCCATATCCTGCCTGCTCGGGCGTCCACCCAAGCCGGAAAACGAGCATCCAAGCACACGCGGCTGATGAAAATCGGCTTCGTTCGCCGCGGGCATTCGAGCACGGGAGGTGCGGAAGCCTACCTCATCCGCTTGGCCTCCGCGCTCCGCAGCTCGGGTCAAGAGACCACCCTCATCACAACATCCGACTGGCCCGCCGAGCGCTGGCCGTTTGGAGACATCCTCCGCCTGCCCGGCAAGTCGCCTCAGGAATTCGCCACGGCCTTTCACGCCACTCGCACCGGATGCGATATCCACTTCAGCATGGAGCGCGTTCCCGGCTGCGATGTTTACCGCGCGGGTGATGGCGTGCATTCCGCATGGCTCGCGCGGCGTGATGCGTTCGAGCCTTTTTGGAAAAAGGCCACCCGCTGGCTGAACCGCAAGCATGCCGCGATTCTTGACCTCGAGAGCCGTGTTTTTGATCCCGCAAACACCCGCCTCGTCATTGCGAACTCGCAGATGATCCGTGATGAAATCCTTTCGCGCTTTTCCTTCCCGCAAGACCGCGTGCGTGTCGTTTACAATGGCATTCAGCCCTTCGCCAGCCTTCCACCGCGCGACGAGGCACGCCGGCGTTTCGGCATCGATCCCGACACATTCTGCGTTCTTTTTCTCGGCACTGGCTGGGAACGGAAGGGTCTTTCGACAGCCATCAAAGCGATGGAAATGGTCGATGACGCCACGCTGCTCGTCGCGGGCCGTGGGCCGGCGGATCTCTATCGCAGCACAAAAGCCCGCTTTCTCGGCCCCGTTTCGGATATCGCCGCACTCTTTGCGGCGGCGGATGTTATGACGCTGCCGACATGGTATGACCCCTTCTCCAACGCCTGCCTGGAAGCGCTCGCCGCAGGTCTGCCGGTGATTACCACCCACGCCAACGGCTTTTCCGAAATCCTCACGCCTGGCATCCATGGGAGCATCGTCCCGCCGGGGGATGCCCTCGCGCTGGCCGAGTCGCTTGAGTCTTGGAGAAATCCCGCCCGCCGCTCAGAAGCGCGTCCAGCCTGTCTCAAGCTTGCCGAGGTCTTTTCCATCGAGCGCAACGCGAACGAGACGTTGGCACTTTTAAACACGCTACACGGCTCCTGAATGCCTCTTCATTCTTGCAGGCGCCCCGCTTGTCTTTCCGCATGGAGAAACGCTCCGGGGGTAAGCACGCGGAGATCGTAGACCGACTGGCCAAGGAGGGATCCAAAATCTCGGCGATCGAGCGTAAGAAGCACATCAGCGCACGCGAGCGCGGTGCAAAGGACTGGTTTGTCTTTGGTGGTATGAAAAAGCAGAGGCCAATCAAAAGTCAGTTCGTCATCCTCGACCACGAGTTGGTTCTTGAGGTCAAGCCAGACGCGGGTTGCGGAAAGAGGCAAATCCGCCAGATTCTCGCGCATCTCCCGCAGCACCCAGCGGGAAACAACCAACTCCCATTCCTGCGCAGCGGCGAGTTCGAAGATCAGTCGCGATGCCCCCGTTTTAGAGAGGCAGGCGGCGAGTGCCACGCAGCTGTCGACAAAGATTCTCAATGGCCTTTCCGAAAGCGTTCACCGTCGGCTTCGTCCTCGGCGAGCATGGAAGAAAGTTCCTCTTGGGAGTAAAGGCGAGTTTGCGCTTGTGCGCGGTCTTTTCTTAACCTGATTGCAAGGAAACGCAAAAGTCCCTCTTTCTGTTCAATAGGCAGAAGGTCGGCTGCCGTCTCGATTTCTTGAACTGTGGACATACTTAAAAAATAGCTTTGCCTTTTTTGTCTTCAAGCACGCCTTTGTCTCAACCGAATTTTTTGTAAGGACAAATTGTCGACAGGGACGTCCGTGTTCCTGAGCCATGAACGATTTGATTCCTTGCAGCGTGTGGGTTGTGGGATTTTCATGGCGTCCATGGAGACACTCAACAAACTCACGGAACAGGCGGCATCATTGGTTTGGGGGCCATGGCTCATCGCTCTTCTCTTCGGCACACATCTTTTCCTGACCATCCGCACGGGATTCATGCAGCGATATCTCGGGCATGCCATCAAGTTGTCGGTGACCAAGGATGCCGACTCGCCGGGCGACATTAGCCAATTTGGCGCGCTGGTCACTGCGCTTGCGGCGACGATTGGAACAGGGAATATCTACGGCGTGGCTGGCGCGGTGCTTATGGGCGGCCCCGGAGCGGTGCTCTGGATGTGGCTCACGGGGGTTTTCGGCATCGCTACAAAGTATGCGGAGGCTCTGCTTTCGGTGAAATACCGCGTCACCAATGATCGCGGCCAGATGTCCGGTGGCCCGATGTATGTTTTGGAAAAAGGCCTCAAGGCGCGTTGGGCTGGAGTTTTGTTTGCGATCTTCACGGCTATCGCCGCTTTCGGCATTGGAAACATGGTTCAATCAAATGCCATCGCGGACATGATTGTTGCCAAAAAAGAAATCCTCCCGTTTGCGGTCTCGGATGCGAATTTGAAAATTGGCGTCGGCATTTTGCTCACCGCCATCACAGCGGCGGTCATCCTGGGAGGAATCAGCTCCATCTCGAAATTTTGCACCATCCTTGTTCCATTCATGGCGGGGTTTTACATCCTTGGGTGCCTCATCATGCTGGGCTTGAACTGGGACAAACTCGGCGGCGCGCTGCATCTCATCGTCACAAGCGCATTTACCGGCCAGGCTGCCGTGGGAGGATTCGTCGGCGCGGGCATCGCCGAGGCCATGCGTTATGGAATAGCCCGAGGGCTATTCTCGAACGAATCCGGACTCGGCAGCGCACCGATCGTCGCCGCCGCCGCGCGCACTCGCGATCCCGTGCGCCAGGCGCTTGTCTCCAGCACTGGCACTTTCTGGGACACAGTCGTCGTCTGCGCTCTCACAGGCCTGGTGATTGTTTCTTCTGGGGATTGGCAGACCGGGGGTCTTAGCAAAGCTGCCCTGTGCGATGCGGCCTTCCACCGGGTTGGGATTTTAGGCGACATCATTCTCGTCGGAGGCCTTCTGACTTTCGTTTTCTCCACGATTCTCGGCTGGTCCTACTATGGCGAGAAAGCGGTGGAATACCTCGCCGGAGTCAAAGCGATCACTCCCTACCGCTGGCTGTGGGTCGCGGCCGTATTTGTAGGCTGTGTCTGGAAAAGTGACGCGGTGTGGAATTTCTCGGACATGATGAATGGCCTCATGGCGATTCCCAACCTCGTTGCACTGCTCTTGTTGAGCGGTGTGGTCGCAGCCGAATCCAAACGCTACTTTTCAAGCCGCAAATCCGATTGAAGACCATGCCCCAAAAAGTAGACCCCACTGAGGCCAAAATCCGCGCCAACTTCGTATCCCTCGCTAAAAAGTGGTTGGAGGAATCCTGCGAACTTTTTCCTGAGCAGGCCAGCAAGCTTGGATTTCACCAATACGATTCCCTGCTGAGCCGCAACACGCCAGAAATCCACCGAAAACATATCGCCCTTCTTGAGCGAACACTGGTTGCGGTGGAGGCCTTGCCCGAAGCGGCTTTCCATGGCGACGACTGGCTCGACCGGCGGGGGTTGCTTGCGAGACTCCGCACGGATTTGCTTTCCGAGCGTGATTTCCTCCGCTGGCGCACAAATCCGCAGACGCACTCGAATTCCGCGATCGATGCGATTTTCGAACTCGTGGTGCGAAACTCCGGCAAGCTCCGCCAAGCGCTGCCCGCCATCGAATCCCGGCTGAAAAAAATCCCTGCCTACTTGCGGGCCGGCCTCGAGTGTGTGGATGCCCCCGATCCGCTCTGGACCTCGCTCGGCGTCCAATCCTGCGCAGGAGCTGTCGAATTTCTGCACGGCTTGGAGCAGGAACTTTGCAGCCTTTCCAGCAAACCCAAGCCACTCGCCTCGACTCTGAATGCCGCCGCCAAGGCGTTCGAGGAATACGCCGCTGGCATCGCCCAGAAAAAGTCCGGGCCCAAAGGTGGTTTCTCCATAGGCCGCGAGCGGTTCGAATTTCTCATCCGCGAGCAACTCGGCCTCGACCTCTCGCTTCCCGAAGCCCGCGCACTCGGGGAATACCAGATCCAGCGCCATGAATTCCTTCTCGAACGCGCTGCGAGGCGTCACGGGCGCAAATCCGCGCGCGAGATCATTGACCGCGCTGCCGCCGGATGGACTCCCGAGCTTCCTCTGCTCGACGTTTACCGCCAGGCCACATCAGACATCAAAGCCCGTCTCGGGAAGCTCGGCCTCGTCACAGTTCCAAAGGGCGACAACCTGAAGGTTCTTCCTGTGCCGCCTTTTCTGAAGCACCAATTTCCAACCGCCGCCTACAGCGCGCCGGAGCCGTTTTCACGCGACCAAACCGGCATCTTCTGGGTGAACGATCTGAGTCTGGACCAAGGGCATCCGGAGAAAAAACTCGCCGAAATCCGTCAGCACCACGGCTTGGAGCTCACCACCGTTCACGAAGCCTATCCAGGTCACCACTTGCAATTCGTTGTTCAGTTCCAACACGCCAGCCGCCTGCGCCGCCTTTTCGCGCACTCCATTTTCTATGAAGGCTGGACGATGTGGTGCGAGAAGCTCGCTGTGGAGCACAGTCTTGTAGACATTCCCGGCGCGGAACTGATCCAACTTCACGACGCCCTCTGGCGCGCGCACCGCATCGTGATCGATTGCGGTTTGCATGATGGCACGCTCAGCTATGCGGCAGCGGCGAAGCGTCTCCAAAACGGCGTGGGCTTCACAGCCGCTCGCGCGGCAGCCGATGTCAATTGGTATACCTCAAGCCCGACGGTTCCGATGAGTTATCTCCTCGGGCGTCTCGAGGTCGAAAAACTTCACCGCCACTTCGTCATGGAAGCCGGCTGGCCGTTGAAGAAATTCAACGACTGGATGCTTTCGCACGGAGCCATACCCTACAGTTGGATTCGCCGGGTCTGATATCCAAACTTCAAGTCTCGCTACCCTGTGCGTCAGCGCGAGTTGTGTATCCGGCGATCATCGACTGGAACGAGCCGTTTATGGGTCTTGGCGCATCGACAGTTTTCAAAACTCCAAAACTGCCAAGCATATCGGACTATACTAATAGGGCCCTCCAGTTTGAGGGCCCTAACAGTTTTTGAATGTCGATTTCTACCGAATGCTCAGTATTAAGCCGCTTTTGCGCGGTGCAACTCTTCGGTGCGAAGGAGCACACGCTGGCGCATGATTTTTCCAGCTGTGAATTTGACGATGGCGCGCGGAGGAATGTCCACTGTTTCCAGAGGCTTTTTAGGATTGCGTCCGATGCGTTTTTTGGTGAGGCGGACTTCAAAAACACCAAAGTTGCGAAGTTCCACATTGTTTCCCGTGGCGAGCCCCTCGGTGATTCCTTCGAGTGTCAATTGAACCACGCTGAAAACCTCCTGTTGAGTGAGGCCGGTTTTTTCGCTGATTTGTTTGACGAGATTATTTTTGGTAAGGTTTGGCATAAGAGCCCGCTGTGATAGGTTTTTTTGAAAAAAAATGCAAGCTATTTGCTCGAAAAATGAAGTGCAATCTGCGCCATCGTCCGACAATTTTTCTCCTCCCTGCGTCACCTAAAAACCGGCTTTAGCGGACAATCTGGGCCACTGCCAAGCCGAGCGCCGTGGCACCGAGACCGCTCGCAGCCGAGGCGACAAGGTAGAGCGCAAAAAAAGAAAACCGCCCGTCGCGAAGAAAGCGCTGCAGATCGACTGCCAGCGTGGAAAACGTGGTGAGTGATCCGCAGAAGCCCACGCCAATGGCGACATAGAAAATTTGTGGAATCATTTCTCGTGAACAAAGCCCGGCGATCAGGCCCAGAACAAGCGAACCAAGCGCGTTCACAAAAAGCGTCCCGAAAGGAAATTCTGCTTCGGATGCCAGCGCGCGGTTTGCGCTTGTGTGGACAAAGCCTCCGAGGTGATAGCGCACAAGCGCGCCGATGGAACCCAGCAAGGCAATGAGCAGAATTTCGATCATGGCCGGGCCACCCGCTTTTCCACACCTAGCCTTGCGCCCGCCCAGACCACGGCTATTCCGCATACAAAACTGACGGCAAAATAAAGCACAGCTTGCGCCAACGAGCCTGAGCGCATCATTTCGAGCATCTGGAGATTCACCGTGGAAAAAGTCGTGAACGCTCCGCAGAAGCCGATTCCCGCAAAGCAGCGCAGCCATTCGCTATTCGCTCCGCCCGTTTCAGCTCGCGCCAGAATCCAGCCGAGGAAGAATGCGCCAGCCAGATTCACGGTCAATGTGCCCCAGGGAAATCCTGCACCAGGATGGAGCAACCAAGTCGCTGCGAGGTCGATCCCATGCCGCGCCAGCGCGCCCAAGGCACCGCCGGTCGCAATCCATAGGGAGGGATTTCGAACGCCTTTTTTCACCCCATGAAATCAGGCGGATCGCACCGATATGCCGGAGAGCCACGGCGGAAGGTAGCCTGCCTGCATGCCCTGTTAGGCAAAGAGTCTCAGGACGGCCTCGTGAGCCGAGTTCGCCTGTCCGGAGAGAGCCGTGGCGGCATCGGAGAGGACATATTTTTGGGAGCGAGCCATGGTTTCCTTCGCAGATTGGGCTGTGGAAATTTTTTCAACTGCCATGTCGGGGCAGGTCTGGATTTTTGCTGTGGAAACCGAGATCTCGCGGAGCTTGGCTTGCTCCTTTTGATTTTCCTCGCGTGCGGCGAGAACGGCTTCGTGTAGAGAGGTCGCAGGGCTTTCCGCGCTCATGAGCGGCCGGTGGATGCATACCGTGTCTGCGATTTCCGGAGCCTGCACGAAGAGAGGCTGCTCCTCGCCGTCGTGAGTGAACAGGTCGACACCATTGAATTTTTCGCCAGAGAGGGATTCAAAAATATCCAGGAAATCCTGCTGCTCGGGGGCGTTCACAAACAAATTCTGGATTTGTCCGAGCGCGGAGTCCTGCGTCTGGAGAAAGGAAAGGGATTCGTTGAGGCGTGCTTGAAAATCTCCCGCTTCGCGAATGGCGGTGGCCGATTTGCTGGAATGCGTCAGGTCGCAGGAATCGCTGAGCGCTCCCTGATGACGTGAGGCAAGGTTCGGCCGGTGCTCGGTGCGCCGGTCGTGGGCGTGCCTCTCCTGCAGTCCGCGTGCGGCAAATGCGGAAGAAGCGTTAGATTTGATGATGAACGACATATCCTTTGTCTTGTTTTGCGGATTCCGTTCCGCTTTCGGGCTCGCGCGGGTTTGCGCCTGCCAAGGTAAGATATCGGCAATTCTCTCCCCGGATTTAGAAATAAATCAGGGTGCTGAGAGAATATGTGTGTGGTCTCCCGAACGGGGAGAACTCAGGGCGTCGGCGTGGGAGTAGGCGTCGGCGTCGGGGTGTAACCGGGAACGCCTCGGTTGGCGAGGATCTGGCCGATGAGATCCAGCGCGCCGGCGCTGTCAAGACCTTGGTTGTTCGCCTGCCTGGTGAGATTTGAATCGTAGGTGGCCGCGGCCTCGCTGGAACCTGCGTAGCCATATTGAAATGAGGTCGTAGTGCTGTTGGATGTCGTGCTATTGCCTGTGCTTGCATCTACTTGAGGACCGCTTGCGAGGAAGTAGCCCCGTAGCTTTCTGGCCAGATTCGCACGCTGGTCGCCTCCGATGTTGCGGTTCGATTCGATACCTCCGATGACTTGCAGGGCGGCGTTATCGGTCCCTGAGGAGGTTCCAAACAACACGGCGTGATTGTAACCGGAGTAGTCGAGCATCGTGGAATAGCTGCCGGTAACAAGTCCGGCGGTTTGGTAATAGGTGAAGGTGTTCGGGTCTGTAAGCACGATCACGGATGAAAATGTGGATGCTTCGAGATCGACTACTAGGTATCCGCTGTCGAAGAAGGTGTAGTTCACGCTGCGGCCGGTTTTATCGAGGGAAAGATTGTAAATCAGGAGTTGGGCGCTGGCAGCGGTGGCCAGCAAAGTCAGACATGCAAGGAGGGTGCAGATGAATCGAGTCTTCATGTTGATACGCTATGTGCGGCGTGAATGGAGGTCAACTTTTCGCCTGATGTCTTTTCTTTTTGAAACGGAGGAGGCACTCGTCGCCGAGGGGTTCCATTTTTGCCAATCGGAACTCGAGCGGCTTCGGCAGAAAATCACCGGGCAGGCCGGTGAGCGTGGGTGCGGCGGCTCCACCGAAGAGGACGGGGGCCAGCGTGAGGTGGATTTCGTCGAGGAGGTCGTCGGCGGCGAGTGAGCGCAGGAGGGCGCCACCGCCTTCGCAGACGAGGGATTTCACCCCATACTCGGCGCGAAGCATTGCAAAGGCGGCGGGGAGGGGAACGGTAGGGGATTCGTAAAGGTGAAGGTCACAGAGCGGGGCGAGGGTGGCGCGGAGCTTTTGCGGCATTCGCGTGGTGGACAGGATGACTATTGGCGAGCCGGTGTGCTGGAAGATTTTCCACGAGGGATCAATTTTCCCAGCGTTGCTGATGACGACGCGCAGCGGCTCGGGCGGGCGGCCTTGCTTGATGCGGGCGGCGCGGAGTTTTTCACTCGAGAGGCGCATCGACATGGTGTCGGCAGCCACAGTGCCGCGTCCGACGAGGATGGCGTCGTGGTGTGCACGGATTTCGCCGATGCGCGCTTTGTCGGCGGGGGATGTGAACTGCGATGGGGTGAGGTTTTTTGTGCTGATCTTGCCATCCGCCGTCATGGCAAAGTGGGCGTGGATTTTTGGCCTCATGCCTCGGGTGAGCGGCCGGCTTCGATATTGTGCTCGACGCGCTTTTCGAGGTCGTCGACGGATTTTTCCATTTCAGCGAGGGAGGTGTGTTCGGTTGAGCGGTAGGCGAGGTAAATGGCGCCGCCGATGAGACTCCAGAAGACCTGCATCATGAATCCGGAGAGGGAGACGAGTGTGGCGATTGGCTCGGGAGTTGCGTAAAGCGCACCGAGGATTTTGATGAAGAGGCCCTCGCGGAGGCCAGCTCCTCCGACGCTGATGGGTAGGGCCGTGACGGTCGCTACGATTGGCATCACGCAATAAATACTCAGCAGGTTCAGCCCGGCGGCGAAGGCTTTGGCACCGAACCAGAATGTCGAGAACATGAGAATGTGTGCGGGAATAGACAGCAGGAATGCCAAGCCGACGGATTTTCCTGCGCGGGCATATTGCACGAACGCGCCAGCGGCCTCGGCGATCTTGTCGCGCGCCGGGAGCCAGTGCGGCAGCTTGGTGGCGAGGTCGAGACGCCCGGTGAGCCATGCCACGAGGATGAAGCCGATCGATCCTCCCAAAATGACGGCGGCGGTGAAGACGCCGTAGCGGGTCACCTCATGCTTCATGAGATCGTCCCAACGCAGGATGATGACAACAGAGGAAACGAGTGCCAGCGCGAGCACGCCTACGACGCGGTCGATGAAAACACTCAGGAGCGCACCGGCTTTTTTATCCGGGGCCTCGCGCATGATGAGAAAAATTTTGATGATGTCGCCGCCGGTTGATCCCAGCAGGAAGAGGTTGAAAAACATTCCGATCAGGAGGATCCGCAGGCTCCGCCAGTAGGAAATGACAATGCCCTGCACTTCCAGGAGGAGGAGCCAGCGTTTGGCTTGCAGGAGGAGTCCGCCGCCGAGCGCGGCCAAGCCTGGCACGAGCCACCAGTTATTGGCGGCATCCAGCGCGGCGAGGAGTTTTTGGTTTTGCTCGGGGTTGCGAAAAATCCACCAGAGAAGGCCGATGGTAATGATGACCTGGATGGCCGTGAGAAGGTGCCGTTTCATGAATTATTTGAATTTTTTATTCCACTCCTCAACGGCCTTCACAATGTCAGCCGCTTCTGTGCGCGGGGACATTTCCAAAACGGTGGCGCATTTTTTAGGTAGAAGAGGAACGAGTTGGTCGAATGGTGTCTCGCCGGTGAAAGGCGGGCAGTGGTCGCGGAAAGGCGGGCGCGTGTCGTGGATATGGCATCCGAGCAGGCGGGGAGCCATCTTTTCCAAATGCTGGGCATGGTCGATGAGACCCAGGTTGTGCTTGATCTGGGCGTGGCCGAAGTCATGCCAATAACCGGTGTGCGCGGCATCGAGGCGCTGAAGAAAATCGGTAAAATCGCGCTCGGAGGGGACGGCTTCGTAATACTCGCGGTTTTCGATGCCGAGCTTCACCCCGCGCTTGCCGGCATGGGATACAGCTTCGCCGAGGAGTTCCAAGACCCGCGCATTGTGCATGTCCGCGACTTTTTCGCGCGCCTGGACCGCATCGAGTTTTCGTTTGATGAATTCGCGGGAGTAAATTTTTCCCTGCTCCACCATCTTGCGCAGCGGGGCGGTGAGCTTGAGGGAGCGGATGCGGCCGGTGTGCACCACGACAAAAGGGGCGCCGAGTTTTTCAGCCCAGTCGATAGTGGAAAGGGTGAGCCGCAGGGCGCGGTCACGGTCTTTGGGGCGGTGGGATGTGAACTCGTAGCAATCCGGCGAATCGGTGAGAACCTCCACCGGCATAGGCAGGAAATTGTGAACACTGGAGACCTTGAACTTCCGGCGCTCGCGGGCCTGCAGCACGCCTTCGAGTTGCGAGGAGCGTATGCCGTGGCTCAGCTCCAGCGAGTCGAAGCCGAGGGAGAGTATTTCCTCCACCATGCTGCGGCCATCCGAATGCCGCCAAGAATTCCAGCAGGTGGAAAGGGAAAGTTTCATTTCAGATCAACCACAAAGGACGCGTTTTGCTGTTTCAATGCCGGATCGCAAAGCCGCCTGTATGCTGGCTCCACGCTCCCAGTCGCCACAAGCATAGACATTTTCAGGAAGATCGGGGAAGGCATTCCTTCCAGCAAAGCCGGGCGGCTGGCTGGGAACCGCATAGGGCACATGGATTGTTTCCAAATGCTCGAGCGCGCCTGCCGCGTGAGGAAAAACACTAGCAATCTCGCGCGCGGCCTCGTCGGCAAGTTGCGCCGGGGAGAGGCCAGCGCCCTCAAGGACGGTGGCGGAGATCAAATGCCAACCGGATGGCGCGAACTCGCGGGCGATGTTTGTGATTTGAACAAAGTGGCGCACACGGCGGTGAGCGCTCTCCGGAAACACCGCGCGCAGGCGGTGGGGCCGGCAGACGGAGGAGTTGGCAAAGAGACGGTTCATCAAGCGCGAGGATGATTTTATCGGCACGCAGGGTGTCACCGTTTTCCAGAACGAGGCCGTGAGGGTCGTGGAAGATGCCGGCAACGCGCGTGTTGAGGAGAAGCGCGGTGGATGGCAACTGCGAGCCAAGGGCCTCGGGAAGCGACTGGATGCCGCCGGCGGGAATCCAAGCGCGGCCGACGAGGAATTTTTTCAGGTAATAGAGAAAAAGCCCGGCGCTCGTTGAGAGGTCGTTGTCGAGCAACACGCCGCCAAAAAAGGGTTGAGCGAAGCGGGAGAAAAATGACTCCGAGAATCCGCGTTGCTTCAAAAAGACGCGCGTGGAGACATCCTCCAGCGCGGCGCAACGGGCGGTGAGTTTTTCCGTTGTAGTGAGCAGCAATTCCGCTCCCAGCCTCGCCAAGCGGAGTTTGTCTGGAATGGAAAAAGCCTGCGAAATCAGCGCGGCGACCGGATTTTCAAACGGACTCGCCAGATGCGTGAGGCGTCGCCCGTCGTGCAACAAGGCACCGGATTCAAACCAACGGGGTTGCAAAGAAGCCATGTCGCAAACGGATGCAACCGCATCATAAGAACTCAGCACGACCTGAAAGCCGTGATCCAGTATGAACCCGTCCTTGTGCGATGTGCGCTGGCGGCCACCCAAAACGGGTGCCGCCTCGAAAAGCACAAATTCTCTGCCAACGCGGTGCAGCTCCAGCGCACACGCCAACCCAGCAAGCCCGCCTCCTACAATGGCAATCATGCCGCGAGCTTAATCAACCGACCGCAAAAGCGAAAGCGATTCGCTCTGCGGCTCAGTCGCTGTAATTTTTTACGAGAGCGTGTTTGGCTGACCGTATTGTGGAGCGGCGGCTCCATATTGCGGCTGAGCCTGTGTGACCGGCTGCGGAATGTGCGCGTTCGGGTTCAGATACCCAGGAGCAAATTGAGCGGCGCCGATATTTGTGTAACCCCGATCGCGCAAAAAAACCAAAAGCGCGCGTCTAATAAGGGTGCTTATTTTCCGGTCGCCTTCAGCGATCGCTGCTCGCTCGGCTGCGTTGAGTTCGTCGTCTGTCAGCCGCACTGTGATGCGCTGATCCATTTTTTGGTCGTTGATCATATGAATAGTTATTTAGTTTCCTTGTAAAAAACTCAACCCAAAAGTAATGCTCGAAAGTCGGTCTTTTGTTTGAGTTCGCACATCTCTCAATCGTCTAGTCCGGAACCCGATGCAAGCTATATCCTGTGGGGTGAAATACCCACGAGGAAGCGTGTTTTCAAGACGAAACGCGAGTCATTCCAAATAGAAATGCTTTTTTGTCACGAAAAAGAGCGTGTCATTGGCGGCGCTTTTGATGTAGCGCGAGTCGTCATGATTCGTTTTTGCTACAAGCCGTCTGGAACCCCTCCTGGAACATTGAACGCACCGCCGGGAGCGTCGGGGCCGG
This sequence comes from Verrucomicrobiota bacterium, assembly GCA_026398285.1. Taxonomy (GTDB): domain Bacteria; phylum Verrucomicrobiota; class Verrucomicrobiia; order Chthoniobacterales; family Terrimicrobiaceae; genus UBA967. Next base: position 2,304 of record JAPLTI010000183.1, on the reverse strand, counting down.
CAAAAATGCGGTTGATCCAATACGATGCCGACTCGCTGCTGGACGAGGAATTCACGGACTGGGACTCGCTCATGGCGAAATACGATCCCTCGAAAGTAAACTGGATCGACATCGAGGGACTGGGCGATGTGCCGCTGCTGGAGCGGGTGGCCGAGCGTTTTGGTCTGCATGCGCTGGCGGTGGAGGATGTCTTGAACACGGCGCAGCGGCCCAAGATCGAGCCTTTTGAAAACCACTTCTTCATCGTGAGCGAGATGGTTTATTTTCAGGAAGGCGACGAATTGTGCTTCGAGCAGGTGAGCTTGTTTTTGGGGGAATCGTTTTTGATCACGATCCAGGAGGATGTTGGGCACGATGTGTTCGAATCGGTGCGGACCCGATTGAAATCAGGCCGCGGGTATGCCCGCCGCATGAAGCCCGACTACCTCGCGTATGCCCTTCTGGACGCGACCGTGGATCAGATTTTTCCCGTTCTGGAATCCGTCGGCGACAGCATCGAAGAGGTCGAGGAGGAGTTATTGGAAAAGCCGGTTCGCAGCAGCCTGAGGAAACTCTACGAGGCGAAGCGGCTTCTTCTGGCGCTGCGACGCGCGGCCTGGCCGCACCGGGAAATTTTCAGCACGCTCATGCGCGACGACTCGGGACTCGTGACACGGGCCACGCAGGTGTATGTGCGCGACTGCTATGACCATGTTACGCAGATCATCGACATCATCGAAAGCTACCGTGATCTCAGCGCGGGCTTGATGGATCTCTACCTTTCGAGCGTGGGATTCCGCACAAATGAAATCATCCGCGTGCTGACCATCGTTTCGGTTTTGTTCATTCCCCTCACATTTTTGGCCGGCGTTTACGGGATGAATTTCAAGACCGAGTTTCCAGCGAACATGCCGGAGCTTTCCTGGCCCTTCGGCTATGTTTTCTTCTGGGCGCTCTGCGCGGCGATTTCGGGCGGGATGTTGGTCTTCTTTAAACGCAAGCGCTGGTTCTGAGGCGGCTCAGCGCAGCTGCGCGAGGACTACATGGCAGGATACGGATTCCTTCACCTCGGCACTCCCTTTGGTGACGGATTTTGTTCTTCCCGTGATGATGCGCATGGCGATGACTCGGGGCGCTCCGGCGGGAAGCGGAGCGGAGCCGGCGTGGGTGCGGCTGGTAAAGCGCCGCAGACCGGCATCGACACCCTCGGTGAGGCGGATTTCCACTTGGAGTGAATTGTTTTTCAAGGTGCCTGTCACATCCGCGCGGGAGTTCCCAAGGCGTGTCGAGGAACTCAGCGTGGCGGTGGATGGAATGGATTGGCTAAAGAGAACCATGCCGCCTTGGAGATACCGCACGCTGGTGACGGTGCGGTCGGCGTTTGTTATTTCGGCAAGGTTCACGCCGGCGAGCGCTGTGTTGAGTTCGGCAGCGGTTTTTACTTCTGGAAATTGCACCACGGCGAGATCAAGTTGAGCGGCAAATGCGGAAAGCGTCTGGAAAAGAAAAACAAGGGCTGCAAGGCGGATCATGCCTTCGGATTTATTACTGCGCGCTGAATTGGCAATGAGATTTTCATGGACCACGCATGACCGGGAGCCGCGCAGCGCGCACTCCTGGCCGACCGCAGACTGCCGGGCGGTGGTCGCTTGCGTGCACGGAATGAATGGCTCGGGTGAGCAATTTCATCCGCTCCCTGCGCGGATTCCAGGGTATGCGTTTCACGCGCTCGATCTGCGCGGGCAGGGCAGTGACCACATCGCCGCGCGGCGCGGGGCGGCGCTGGAGTTTGAAAAGCAGATGCTGGACATCGCCGCCTTTGTCGCCGCTCTGCGAAAGTCCCATGAGGGGCGACCGGTGTTTCTCATGGGCGAGAGCATGGGCTCGCTCCTCGCCGCAGGCTACGCGGGGTGGTCGAGAAAAAGCGGTGACTCCCGCCATGCGGTGGATGGTGTGATTTTATCCGTTCCTGTGGTGGGCTTGCGGCGGCCGGTGCCTGGAACTGTGCGCTGGGTTTTACGCCGCATGGCAACCGTTACGCCAGGCCTCAGGCTCACGCCAAGCCGGTTCGTGAATGGAAAATCCATCGCCCCGCCGTTGACGAGGGATCGCGCGTATCAAGATTCCCTCAGTGAAAAACCACATCATATCCGCGGCTTCAGTCTGCGCTTCCTGGTCGAACTGGGGGATCTCATTGCAGATAGCGCCTCGTTGGCTGCGGGCATCCATGCGCCGACACTGGTTCTTGCGGCGGGCAATGACTGCTTTGTCAAACCCACGCAAATCGACTCTTGGTTTGAAAAAATCCCATCGTCGGACAAGTCG
>JAPLTI010000323.1 GCA_026398285.1 Verrucomicrobiota bacterium | reverse complement strand
TTGTCCGGGCTTGGTCGGAATGGGGGCATGCACCTCGCCGATCAACTGCTTGCTCGACTCATCCATGCAGACCACAGGGAAGCGGGGATCATAGGGCAACCGGTAGACATTCAAGACATCTTCCATCGCGGCAACAAAGGCCGCGTCCCCATCGGGTGGAATCTTCCAGTATTTGCTCAAATGAGGCTGCAACTCGTTTTTTTTAGCGAGCGCTGCACCGTCATCACCGATACCGTGTCAACGACCTTGAGTTCGACGATCTTGTCGGCCAAGAGCCGCACCGTCCAGCGTTGGTAACCCTCCGGGGCCGGCGAGCAAGCCAGCGCGGTAAGGCGCGCGTCAAATGTTCCGTCGAAAGTGACATCCCGCGGTTTGCAAGGCGGCTTGCGAACCAAGGCCGCCTCCAAACCTTCTTCGACAAAACGTTGTTTGAGGTGCTCCACGGTGCGGGAGCTGATCCCCAAAGCGGCTGCAACATCGGCCACCTTCCAAGGGTCACCGTGCTCACCCGCATCGCACAGGAGCAGGGCGCGGGCGTGGAGAAACTTCGCAGCAGGAGTCTTCCCGCAGCGGGTGAGTTGCGTGAGTTCGGTGCGTTCCGATTGCGTGAGGGTGACTTTGTATCGATTGGCCATGCCAGAGAAAAATCCAGGCAGGCTCAAATAACAATACGAAATTATCAATGATACGAAATACTAGAATGATTCGAAACATAATTCCCGAGGATCATAATTTTATTATGCAACTATCACGCAGATTTAACCGCTTCGGACCATACGAACGAATTTTTATGAGTATGTTGAACGGCATTGCACCACCGGGCGTCACAGGTAACGCAAATCTATTCATCCATTTAAATACTGCTGGTCAACAAACTGGCTTTTTCGCTCTTGAGAAGAAGCAAAATGTCGGAAATATTCTCGGCGTGGCAGTGGATGAAAATTTTCGAAGACAGGGCATAGCCACCCTACTTCTCAAGCATGCCGAGGAAATAGCTCGCTCTCAAGAAATATCAAGCCTTGAATGCAACACGGCAGAAACGGAAAATCCATCTGCTTTGACATGCTTTGTGCGTTATGGATTTGTTAACATGGGATATATTGGAAGATACCCTGAAGGTCAACGCGCTGTTCGGCTCCGTTTGGAGCTTGAGAAAACGATCGCCCACACATCCACAAAATAACTCAACCCCTCAAAAATCTCATGCCACTCATCTGGAACAACTACGACGCATATTTCAACGATCCGCGAGACCAGCAGCAGATCGACGACAATACCAAGCTGGAAATGGAGAAGATCGCGAGCGAAATTCTTGGTCTGGATAGGCAAACGATGCAATCAACTTGGGGTTCTTGCTCGCCGCCGGGGGTCTCCGCCCAAACGGTCGTTCGAGTCGAGAGTTCCATTCCTCATCGTTTTACAAGTATCTGTCAGAACAAGGCGATCGGGCTCAAGATTTTCAAGAATGGAAAAGGCTGCAAAATGGTTCATGGCCACACGCACTCGCGACGAAAACTACCCGGCTTGCCCAATGATTTTGTGCAAGAGGTCTACGATGCCGACGAACACAACGGCACTTTCTTCCTCGTCCAGGATTGGATCGAAGGAGAATCTCTCGAAACCTACCTCAATCGAAAAACGCACCTACCCCCAGATGTGGCCCAACAACTCCTCAAGGATTTGTTCGAAGGCATCATTATTCCCCTGTGGTCAGCAGGAACGAGTTGGTGGGACATTCGAGCAGGTAACTTCTGCGTCACCGAGCGTGACAGCAAACAACGCCTTGTGCTCATAGACACGGATTCCCTATTGGCCTACGCGGAGGAAATTATCGAAACTCCGCTCGTTTTCACCAAACGGAACCATGGGAAAGTAACTGCCCTGAAGCGAATCAAAACGATCGCCACCGATTTGGTGATGTTAACGATGGCGGCGCAATTTTTATTCTGTAAAAGTTGAGAATTATTTTTGGGGCAGGTCAGCAGGTTTCATGTTGAGGTAGATTTTTCCGGTGAGCCACTCTTCGCTGATTTCGCAGAGGAGGGCAGAGATGAGTCGGAGAAGAGAGG
>JAPLTI010000056.1 GCA_026398285.1 Verrucomicrobiota bacterium | reverse complement strand
ATCGGGTTGATCACCCTTCTCACAGCAGGATTTGCCTTCAAAAAAGTCCTCAACCTGGAGCCTGCCGATGTCTTCCGTTCCTAACTTAACTGGCGCGGTCACGTGCACCTCGATCCGGAAATCATTTGGCGAGGGAGAGGCCAAAGTCGATGTTCTCCGTGGGGTTAATTTCATGGCTGCTTTGGGCGAAATGACATTCCTTGTTGGGCCATCAGGCTGCGGAAAAACCACACTTATATCTATAATCGCCGGCCTGCTCGCGCCTGATTCTGGAACGGTGAGCCTCTTTGGAGAAAGGCTCAGCCTCCTTGCCCCGCGAGAGCGAATTCTTTTTCGACGCCAAAACTTGGGGTTTGTTTTCCAGCAGTATAACTTGCTCCCGGCCTTCACCGCCGCAGAGAATGTCGCCGTGCCTTTGGTTGCGGCGGGTTGGGGGCGCGAAAATGCGATCGGCAAGGCGCGCGAGGTCTTGACCCATCTGGGGCTGGGGCACCGCACAGAGCTCGTTCCTCAACTTCTCTCGGGAGGTCAGCAGCAAAGGGTCGCTCTTGCGCGAGCTCTTGTGCATGAGCCACGCTTGATTATCTGCGACGAGCCGACAGCGGCCTTGGATCACCGCAGCGGAGAATCGGTCATGGAACGTCTAGCCACTTCTGCAATTCATCCTGATCGCGCGGTGATCGTGGTCACGCATGACAGTCGGGTTTTTCACTTTGCGCATCGGATTATCGAGATGGAAGACGGGCTCATCCGCTCGTCCCAAAAGATCGAATCACTGAATCAACCATGAAACCCAATAATCAACCATGAAGCCCACTACCATTGTTCTTTCCATAGTAGGTCTCGCCTCGGTCGGGATTTCCGCCGTGGCCATCCTAAGCACGCAGCCTCAACAGGAGCTGACGGAGCCAGTCGTTTCACCTCCGCAATCCGTGTTCGAGCACACCGTTGCGGCTGTCGGAATTATTGAGCCAAACTCAGAAAGTATTGCCATTGGGAGCCCCTTTCCAGGAGTCGTTGCCTCCGTGCTGGTCGCAGCCGGAGAAAGAGTCGAGGCCAATCAGGCGCTTTATGTTCTCGATCACCGGCATTTGGATGCGCAGCGCTCGGTGGCATTGGCACGGGTCGAACAGGCTGAAAGACAGGTGACTGTGATTCAAAAGCTTCTGGACCAGGCGCGCCGTCGCGCCCTGACTTCGCGTCGGTTGGCAAATACCGGAACCATTGCGTCGGAAGACCGTGATGACAGGGTTTCAGAGTTGGAGAAACTGGAGGCGGAGTTAGATTCCGCCTTGGCCTCGGTGCGCCTTAACCGTGCAGAGGTCGCTTCGGTCGAAACGGAGATTGATCGCAGCACGATCCGCGCCCCAAAGGATGGGACTATTCTTCAAACTCGGATGCGGCCAGGGGAATTCCTTGACGCGAGTGGCTCCGGCGAACCGCGTCTTCTGCTCGGTTGCACCGAGCCCCTGCACGTCCGGGCAGATGTGGATGAGTTTGACATACCGCGGCTTGCTGCCGGTGCCCGAGCCACGGCCACTCCTCGCGGCAATGCGAACGAACGGTTCGATCTTCAGTTTGTCCGGTTTGAGCCATTGGTGGTCCCGAAACGCTCGCTCACAGGGGATCCAGGCGAGAGGGTGGACACGCGGGTTCTTCAGGTGATTTATCAAGTGGTCGCACCGACAAAAACGCTTTTTGTGGGCCAGCAGATGGATCTTCTTGTCGAAGGACATCCTCGCTCAGCGCAGAGCGCAAGCCTATCCGAAATCTTAAGAAAATAGCTTTAATGCATTGTTTCGATCGATTTTCTTTTCACTGGCAAATCCTCGTATAAACTTCATTTTCCAAGCGCTCGCACAGCTAACACCATGATCCTGAAATTTTCCACCATTCTACCTGTCGCATTTCTTTTCGCCGGACTCCCTCTTTTCGCGCAAGCTCCTGCTCCTACCCCTCAGTTTCAGGATCTGCCGGCGCCACCTCCCCTGCCTCAATTCGCGCCTCTGCCCCTTCCCTCGGGCAGTCCGACTCCGAGCGGCACGCCTCTTCTAGATGGCACCATGCCGCTGCCGATTCCTCCGATGCCAGTCGCGCCACCCCTGCCGGAACCCAGCCAGATTTCAAGCGAACTCGCGGCGCCCGTGCCTGCACAAACTGCCGAACCGCTTGCTCCAAGTCCCGAGACTCCCGTCCTGCAACAAAGCGCCCGCACCGCAGTGACGAAGGAAATGGCAACCACCGATTTCTACAAAGCCCTCAACGAACTCATCGCCAAACAAAGAAATCCCAAGGTTCCCGACCTCAAAATCGAAGACGCCATCCAGACCGCTATCAAACAAAACCCCGAAATTCTGGGCGCCGTGCAGGAAC
>JAPLTI010000180.1 GCA_026398285.1 Verrucomicrobiota bacterium | reverse complement strand
AGCGCGGCGCGGCGGTTCTTGTTAGCGGAAGCCTCAGGCATTTCTCAACATCCGGATTTCCTCGGCAGCGTCCTGCGCACGGAAGACCGATGTTCCCGCGACGAGCAAGTTGGCACCGCTACGAACGGCTTCGGCCGCCGTTTTGACATTGATGCCGCCATCGACCTCGATATGGAAATCAAACGGCCCCGCCTCGCGCCAGGCTGCCGCTTCGGCGACCTTGTCCAGCATCGAGGTCAGGAACGGTTGACCGCCAAAACCGGGCGTCACGGTCATGACCAATAAAATATCAAACTGCCCGAGAAACGGCTTCACCAGCTCCACATGCGTCGGAGGACTGACGGCCAGCCCAGCCAGAAGCCCCGCATCGCGCACGGCGGCGAGGGTTTTTGAGACATCATGTTTGGCCTCAACATGCGTGGTGATCGAACTCGCAAGAGGAAGAAAACGCGGAAGATAGTGGTAGGGATTTTCGATCATCAGGTGCACATCGAGCGGCAGGCGCGTATGGCGGGAAGCCGCTTCCACAAAGGCCGGACCGAAGGAAATGTTGTCCACAAAATGGCCATCCATCACATCGCAGTGAATCCAATCCGCGCCGGCTTGGGTGACGCGCTCCACCTCCGCGCCGAGGCGGCTGAAGTCGCAAGCTAAAAGGGACGGTGCAACGATGGTTTTGCGCGAAGCCATGGAAATGACATACCTTGCCGCTATGGAATTTGCCAGCGACGAATACTTCATGCGCGAGGCGCTGCGGCAGGCCCGCCGTGCTTACGCCGCGGACGAGGTGCCATGCGGTGCGATCATTGTCAGGGAAGGGGAAATCATTGCCCGGGCTTGGAACCAAGTCGAGATGCTCAAGGATGCCACCGCGCATGCGGAAATGCTCGCCATCACCCAGGCCGAGGCGGCAGTGGAGGACTGGCGTCTCAACGATTGCGACCTTTATGTGACCAAGGAACCCTGCCCCATGTGTGCCGGAGCCATTGTCCACACACGACTCCGCCGCGTCATCTTCGGCTGTCCCGATCCTCGTGGCGGCGGCGCCGGGGGGCTGATGAACATTCTCCAAATGCCCCAACTCAATCACCGCTGCGTCATCACTTCCGGCATTCTGGCCGATGAATGCGCGGCCCTGCTGCGTGATTTTTTCCGGGCGAGACGCGAGGAGGCAGGCCTCATGAAATTGACCACAGAGGACACAGAGACCACAGAGGAAAGACCGATATGAAGAGCGCAGCTGCGGTTCCTTTTGAAACTTTTCCTGCCTTGGATGCACTCCCCGCAGTTCGGGCTGTTTTTTTGCAGCGCGTGCCGGGGATGGATGTCAAAACCGACCGCGAAACGGCTTTGAAGCGTCTCGCCGGCATTCAGCGCGAGGCCTTGGATACGGTGGGTTTTTTGGACATGCGGCTTGCGAAGGCCAGCCAAGTCCACAGTGCGAATGTCGTGCGCATTTCCAGCACCGACACCTTTCCCGTTCCCGATTGTGATGCCCTCATCACCACAGACCGCAACCTCTGTCTCGGAATCTATGTGGCAGACTGCGCCGCCGTTTATGTCGCCGATCATCACGGCCGAGGCATCGGACTCGCCCACTCGGGCCGAAAGGGAACAGAACTCGGCATCGTTCCAAAAACCATCGCTGCCGTCTGCGCAGCCACAGGAGCCGCTCCGCAAGATCTCATCGTGCAAATCTCCCCATGCATCCGCCCGCCGCACTACGAAGTCGACTTCGCCGCCGAAATCCGCACCCAGACTGCCGAAGCAGGAGTCCGTGAAATCCACGACTGCATGAGTTGCACCGGCTCGAATCTCGAAAAATACTACTCCTACCGAAAAGAAGAACGCCAAACCGGCCGCCTCCTGGCCGCCATGGCGCTCAGTTGATTTCCAAGCCTGCGGAGCTTGCATGGGTCTTTATCATGACGACCTTTCCGGTAGTCCATTTGTCACTTTTATAACGAGGCCATCGCCTGCACGAACTGCGGTGGATTGAAAAGCTTCGCCTTTCTCCACGCCGGCGACACCGTTCTCTCCACGATCAAGTATGTTGTCCTGACATTCAGTCGCGCGCTACTCGCTGTGTTCGCTGAAGTTTACTTTCGGGTAGGTTCGCAGGTAGGCGGCGACTTCGTTGGTGAAGACGGAGCCGAATTCGGCGAGTTTTTTTTCGCCCATGCCGCCGATCATGCGGAGGGCGTCTGTGTTTGTGGGGTATTCGCGGGCCATTTGGCGGAGGGTGTTGTCGCCGAAGATCACATAGGCTGGCACGCTGCGCTCGTCGGCGAGGCGTTTGCGGAGTTTGCGCAGGCGGTCGAAGAGTGTCTCGTCGCACTCGATCTCGCCGGTGCGGGGGACGCGGATTTTTTTCAGCTCGACGGGCTTGGAGAGCATGATGACGCGGCGGGATTTCAAGGCTTCGAGGCCAAGGTCGGTGAGGGCGATAGTGGGAAATTGGCCCGCATCCTGCGCGAGAAAGCCGAGCCGCAGGAGGTCGCGGCCGATGGCGCTCCATTGGGGGCGCGCGAGGTCTTTGCCGATACCGTAGGTGCTGAGCTGGTCATGCCCCCAGCGTTGGATTTTTTCATTCGCGGAGCCGGTCAGAATCTCGATGAGGTGGTTCATGCCGACGCCGAAGCGCCCGCCTTGCCGCACGCGGTAAACGCAGGAGAGCAGCTTCTGGGCGTGGGTGGTGGCGTTGTAGCTCTCGCGGGGCTGGAGGCAGTTGTCGCACGAGGCGCAACTCGGCTCGGTGTAAGGTTCCGCAAAATAGTGGAGCAACTCGCGGCGTCGGCAGGTCGGGCAGTCGGCGTAGCCAATCATGAGTCGCAATTGCTCGCGCGCGATCTGCTGCTCGTGCGCATCGGTCATTTCATCGATGAAATGCGTCTGCTTCGCGGCATCGCCCGCGCTGAAGAGCAGGAGGCAGTCGCCGGGCAGTCCATCGCGGCCGGCGCGGCCGGTTTCCTGGTAGTAGCCCTCGATATTTTTTGGGAGGTCGTGGTGAATGACCCAGCGCACATTGGGTTTGTTGATGCCCATGCCGAAGGCGATGGTGGCACAGACGATGCGCGTCTCGTCGCGGATGAAGAGTTCCTGGTTTTGCGCCCGCTCGTTGTTTGTGAGGCCCGCATGATACGGCACGGCGGGGAATCCGCGCTCCGAGAGGCTCTCCGCGAGGCGATCCGACGAGGCGCGTGTGGCGCAATAGACGATGCCGCTATCCATCGGCCGCGATTTGATGAAGTCCAGAATCTGCTTCGTCGGCTGCTCCTTGGGAATGACGCGATAGGAGAGGTTCGGGCGGTTGAAGCTGGCCACAAAAACCTCGGGCTCGCGGAGGCGGAGATGCTTGATGATGTCTTTCCTCACGCGTTCGGTGGCAGTTGCCGTGAGCGCCATGAGAGGAATATTGGGGAGCCACTCGCGCAGCTTCGCAATCTGGCGATACTCGGGGCGAAAATCATGCCCCCACTCGGAAATGCAGTGAGCCTCGTCGATCGCGATCGCGCTGACATTCCAGGCGCGGAGGTTTTCCTGCCAATGGTCGAGCATGAGACGCTCCGGCGCTGCGTAGAGAAGCCTGTAACGGCCTTGATGCAGACCCGCCAGGCGCGCTTTGGTTTCTTTGACGCCGAGCGAGGAATTTAAAAATGTCGCCTCCACACCCGCTGCCTCCAGCTGGTTCACCTGATCTTTCATGAGAGCGATCAAAGGCGACACTACAAGCGTCAACCCCTCCCGCAGCAAAGCCGGCAACTGAAAGCAAAGCGACTTGCCGCCGCCCGTGGGCAGCAGCGCAAAGGTATCCCGTCCGGCCAGGTTCGCCTCCATGATCTCGCGCTGGAGCGGACGAAACTCATCATAACCGAATGTGGCTTTGAGCGCTTTTTGAAGTTTATCCATGCGAGACAAGGCCCCGGAGACTCCGCAAGACGCGGTGCTTTCGCTCCATTGGGAAGGAAATGAGCGCCATGCAGTCTATTGGGAAAGCGTGCTTCGTCGGCGGACTACTGGTTCAGGTTGTGGCGGTTTTTTGTATTTGGAGGAGGCGGGTGATGCCTCCTCGGGCGGCGGCGACCATTTGTTCCAATTGGGTTGGGCTGAAGACATTTTCTTCGCCGCTGCCTTGGAGTTCCACGAAATCGAGTTTATCGGTCATGACGACATTCATATCGACGCAGGCATCGCGGTCTTCGATGTAGTCGAGATCGACAAGGACTTCGCCGTTCACGATGCCCACGCTGACGGCGGCGACTCGGTTTTTAACAGGGAGTTCCTTGATTTTCCCTTGTTGGACAAGCCATTGTCCAGCGAGCTCGACGGCGACCGATGCGCCGGTGATCGCGGCTGTGCGCGTGCCACCATCTGCCTGCAAGACATCGCAATCCACCCAAAGTGTGCGCTGGCCGAGTTTTTCCAGGTCCACGACCGCGCGGAGAGAGCGGCCGATGAGGCGTTGAATCTCGGTGCCGCGTCCGTCCACGCGTCCACGCGAGGAGTCGCGTTGTTTGCGGGTGAGGGTCGAGTAAGGGAGCATCGAGTATTCGGCCGTGATCCAGCCGCCGGTTTTGTTCTGTTCTTTCATCCAACGCGGCACGCTCTCTTCGATCGTGGCGGCGCAGATGACCTTGGTATTGCCGAAGGAAACAAGGACGGAGCCCTGGGCGTGTGGGGCGATGCCTTTTTCGAGGGTGACGGGTCGGATTTCGTGGGCTTGGCGGTTGTCGTGACGGCTCATAAAAAGTGGGGAGTCTGATGGCAGGGAGCGGGGTCGGGCAAGGAACGATTAAAAAAAACGACCGCTTGACGCTTCGAGGCGTGTTGCATACCTTGCCCGTCCAATTTTTTAGAAAGTAGGTGAATTTATGCCGGAAATAATCGTTCGAAAAGGCGAGCCCATCGATAGAGCCCTGAAGCGTTTGAAAGGGAAGATCGATGCGGAGGGCTTGATGGATGAAGTGCGTCGTTTGCGCGCTTTTGAAACTCCCGTTCAGCGCACACGCCGCAAAGCGAAAAACAACGCCAAGCGCGCCAAGTTGAAAATCCGATTTAATTTCAACCCTGTGTCCTGACATTGGACAGGGGTCAAATTGTTATCGCCGGCTGCGGTTTCCTTGGGGAAGCCGCAGCCGGTTTCTTTTTGGAGGTGGGATGGCGCGTGCTCGGGCTTTGCGCGACGCCGGAATCCGCTGCCAGACTCGCAGGGCGGCCCTTTCCTGTCGCTGTCGTTGATATTTCGAAGCCCATGACTGCTCCGGCTGGATGGGAGCATCCCGACATCGTCGTGCACTGCGCGAGTTCGGGGCGCGGCGGGGCGGATGCCTACCGCGCGGTTTACCGGGATGGCTTGGAGCATCTGAGGGACGCATTTTCGCCGAGGCGTCTGATTTTTACCGGTAGCACTTCGGTTTACTCGCAAGTCGATGGGGGATGGGTCAGCGAGGAATCTACGGCCGAGCCGGATCGTGAGACCGGGAGGGTGTTGCTCGAAGCGGAAAAGATCGCGCTTGATGGCGGCGGAATCGTGGCGAGGTTGGCTGGGATTTATGGTCCCGGCCGCTCGGTGTTGTTAAAAAAATTTCTGGAAGGCTCGGCTGTTCTTGAGGCCGGAGGCAACCGGTGGATCAACCAAATCCACCGGGATGACGGCGCGCGGGCGCTGCTCCAGTTGGCGCAGAACGAAGCGGCGGCCGGCATTTACAATGTGTGCGACGACACGCCGACGACGCAGCGCGAGATTTATGGATGGATCGCCGATTTTTTGAATCGTCCGCTGCCGCCTGAGGGGCCGGCGGACCTGAACCGCAAACGAGGGTGGACAAGCAAACGCATCAGCAACGCGCGCCTGCGGGCGTTGGGCTGGATTCCGCGCTACCCCGGCTATCGCGACGCATTGCCGGAACTCGTCGGCGCGTAGGCTTTAATTTTCCGGCAGAGCCTGGACTTGAATAACCGGCAGCGGGAAGCGGAGGCGGAGTTCGCCGTCGATTTTGACTTCCACCGTATAAACGCCGGCCGATGGGATTTGGAGTCCACCGAAGACGTGGACATTTGTGGCATGGGCATCGAGCGCGGGGAGCTGAAATTCGACCTCGCTCTCCGCGATGGGGGTATCCTCCTCCGGCGTGAGGATGGCGGATTGCTGCGTGAACTGACCGACGCCGCCGCACCAGCGGGTCCAGAGGCAGAGCTTGAAAAAGCCGAGGGGCAGCACCGGGGCGGGGATCATCCCGATTATGCCCACGAGCGTCTGCTGGCCACTGGCCTCCTGGCGAACATCCTCGCAAAGCACGCAGGCCTGCAGATCGGGTAAAATGACTTCGGACATATCGACAATAGACTCCGCGATGCGTGTTCATGCACGAACGAAATGAGAGGGCCATCCCGGCACCTGGGGAAGTTTCTAAATTCTGTGCAAAGTTTGTTTCAGGGCGCAGAATACCAGCATGCCAACCGAGTCCGAAATCCATCAACTGCGTCGTGATTATCAGCGCGAGCCGCTTGATTTGGCTTCATTCCACGACGATCCGCTGGTGCAGTTCCGCGTGTGGTTCGAGGAGGCGCGGAGCGCGGGGATTCTTGAGCCGAATGCCATGACGCTGGGCACGGCGGATGGCTCGGGCCGCGTTTCGTGCCGCACGGTTTTGCTGAAGGGCATCGATGGTGGGGGATTCGTTTTTTTCACGAACTATGGCAGCCGCAAAGCCGGACAAATTGCGGAGAATCCTCAAGCTGCGTTGCTGTTTCCTTGGATCGCGTTAGAGCGTCAGGTCGAGGTGGCCGGCCGCGTGGAAAAAATTTCCGAGGCCGAGTCGCTGGAGTATTTTCTCAGCCGCCCCTTCGGCAGCCGCATCGGAGCTTGGGTCTCGGAGCAAAGTTCCGTGATCCCCTCGCGCGAAGTTCTTGTTTCAAGATTCGAGGAACTGAAAAAGCAGTTTGCAGACGGGAATGTGCCAAAGCCCGAGGGTTGGGGTGGCTATCGTGTGGTGCCAGAGACGATCGAGTTCTGGCAGGGAGGCGCCGACCGCTTGCATGACCGTTTTCTCTACAGCCGTGCGGGTGCGGGATGGAAAATATCCCGGCTGGCGCCTTGAAAGCCTCCCAAGAACGAGGCGGCTCTATTTTGCCGGCTTATGCTGGTCGTCGAAATTCAGGTAGGTGTAGAGGGTGAGGCTTTTTTCGTAGTCGTCGAGCAGGCGCATGGCCTCGTTGGGCTTGAGGCGGTCGCTTTTGATCGCGGCGTCGGTCTGGGCCTTCATTTGGCGAGCGAGCTCGTTCACATCCCACTGTGTTAGCGAGAGAACCTGGCCGATGGTGCTGCCGGGGAGGACTTCTTCGACATAGTGTCCGGAGTCCTCGTCCTCATCGAGGTAGATGTGCATTTCGTTCACGCGGCCGAAGAGGTTGTGGAGGTCGCCCATGATGTCTTGATACGCGCCTGCGAGGAAGAAGCCGATGTAGTAAGGCTCGCCCGGATGCCAGCGGTGGAGCGGGAGGGTTTCTTTCACATCCTGCAGGTCGATGAATTTCGCGACTTTGCCATCCGAGTCGCAGGTGATGTCCACGAGGGTCGCGTTGCGGTCAGGGCGCTCGTTGAGACGATGGATCGGCATGACGGGGAAGAGTTGGCCGAGTGCCCAGTGGTCTAGGAGTGATTGGAAAACGGAGAAGTTGCAGAGGTATTGGTCGCCGATGGCGATTTCGATTTCGCGGACTTCCTCGGGGATGTGTTCGGCATCGCGGAAAAGCTCCACGATGTTTGCGGCGATCTGCCAATAGACGGTTTCGATGCCGGCCTTGGCGCGGAGGTCGAGGAGTCCGAGGTCGAACATCGATTGGGCGCGCTCGCGGATTTCCTGGGCGTCGTGGAGATTCTCGAGGCGGTTTTGCGGATGGAGGTTGTTGCGGATTTCCAGGATGTCGGCGAGGAGTGGAATCTCTCCGCCTGATGTTGCCGTTGGGGTTTCCTGGCGGCTGGCTTTTTCGATGGCGCCAAAGGTTTCCACAATGAGCACCGAGTGTTGGGCGACGATCGCGCGACCGCTCTCGCTGACGAGCGTGGGATGCGCAACAGACTCCGAGTCGCACACCTCCTTCACGGTATAAACGATGTCGCGCACATACTCGTCGAGCGAGTAGTTCATCGAGCTGTCAAATGTCGTGCGAGATCCATCGTAGTCCACTCCGAGGCCGCCACCGACATCGAGATAGCCGAGTTCGTGGCCCATTTTGGAGAGCTTCGCGTAAAAGCGGGCGGCTTCGCGGACAGCGCGTTTGATGGTGCCGATATCGGGCACCTGGGACCCGACATGGAAATGCACGAGCTTGAGGCAGTGGGCGAGTCCTGCGGCGTGGAGCATGTCGCTGGCTTCCACGAGGTCAGCGGTTGAGAGGCCGAACTTGGCATTCTCGCCGCCGCTGGTGGCCCACTTGCCGGCGCCCTTCGAGAGCAGGCGGACGCGGAGGCCGATGAGGGGCTCGATTTTCATGGTCTGTGAAACACGGAGGATGTGTGCGAGTTCTTCCAGCTTTTCCACGACGAGGATGACCGTCTTGCCGAGCTTGCGGCCAAGGAGGGCGTTTTGAATGAAGCTGGTGTCTTTGTAGCCGTTGCAGATCACAAGACTTTCGGGGTCCGAGTGCACGGCGAGCGCCGCGAGGAGTTCGGGTTTGCTGCCGGCCTCGATGCCGAAGTGCCAGGGCTTGCCAGCATCGATGATCTCTTCCACGACCTCGCGGAGTTGGTTCACCTTGATGGGAAACACGCCCCGGTATGGCGCGTTGTAGCCGGACTCGGAGATCGCCGTGGCGAAGGCTTTATTGATCGTCTCAACACGGTCGCGCAAGAGGTCGTGAAAACGCACAACGAGCGGGAACGCCAGCTTGCGGCTGCGCGCCTCGGCGACGACATCCATGAGATCGATCGTCTCGCCGTTGCGCTTGGGATAAACGCAGACATGACCGGCCTCGTTGATGCCGAAGTAGTCACCGCTCCAGCGGTCGATATTGTAGAGTTCGCGGGCTTCGGCGATGTCGAAGGATGTGGTGGATTCCATGTGTTGAAAATTGTTCGCAGCGATTAAATTCGATGCTCAGGCTTCTGTGCGGCTTTGGTCTGTTGGACGGCTTGGTTTCATCAAAAGAGTCGGCACACTAAGACTCTGGAAAAATTTTTCCATTCGAATTCTGCACCCGCGAAAATTTTTGTCCGATCTAGCTCTTCCGTGGTGACACGGGATGGGTCCGGGATGTATTGAACGACTGCCGAATCACTCCATATGCATCGACCCAAATCCGCGGAATTCACCGAAGAGCAGGGCGTTTTCTTCCCCGAACTGGCATCCGCCGACCGCGCCCGCGCGGCGGGAGCCGTGAAAAACTTCGTCCTGGACACAAATGTTCTTCTGCACGACCCGAATTGTCTGAATCGTTTTGAAAACAACCATGTTTTCATTCCGGTGGATGTGCTCACCGAGTTGGACAATTTCAAGAATGAGCAAAGCGAGCGGGGGGCGAATGCGCGGCAGGCGCACAGGCTCTTGAGCGGTATTTTTGGCCACGACTCTGTGAGTGTCACAGGCGGCGCTCCGACTTCTGGTGGCGGCACGGTGAGGGTGCTGGTGAACAATTTCCTCGAGAAAAGCCGTCAGTCGGCGGGCATGAAGCGGTTCGTGAAAATTTTCCCGGATCAGAACCGCATGGATCACCGGATCATTGGAGCCGCGCTGCGCGCGATGGCGATCGGTCTGCCGTGCGAGGATTATCTCAACGACAAAGTGGCGGTGCCAGATGTGGAGACCGGGGAGTTGCGTTCGATCGAGGTCGAGGCGCACGAGTTGCAGCGTTTCGGGAGTTCGGGTTCGATCGAGTTGTCGGCATCGCGCGCGGGCGCTCTGGATTTGAACGAATATGTTCTGCTCAAGGTGTCGGATTCGAAGCACCTCCCGGCCCGGCACAATGGCAAAGGGGTTCTGTCTCGTCTGAATATCCCGTCGAATCTCCAAATCCCGAGGGGCATCGAACTAAGGCCCGCAAATCCCGGGCAGCAGTGCTTTCTGGATGCGTTGCTGGATCCCTCGATCTCGCTGGTGACCTGCTACGGTCAGGCTGGAACGGGCAAAACGCTCCTTGCCGTGGCGGCGGGGCTTTATCTCACTGGCCGGAATGATTTCAACGGCCTCACGGTGAGCCGTCCGGTCGTGGCCATGGGTGACACGCTGGGCTTTCTTCCCGGCACGCTGAATGAAAAAATGCATCCCTGGCTGCAGTCGATCGACGACGCCTGTGAGGTTCTTCTGCCTCTCCAACCGCAGAAGCGCGGTGGAAAAAGCCGTCCCGACGCGGACCGCCGGAAGGACGCGACGCCCGCGCAGCAAGCGGGGCAGCACCATCCGGTCGTGAAACCCTACGAGCAACTCATCGAGCGCGGACTCTTGGAGATCGAGGCTCTCTGCTACATTCGCGGCCGCTCGATTCCGAACCGCTTCTTCGTGCTCGACGAGG
>JAPLTI010000132.1 GCA_026398285.1 Verrucomicrobiota bacterium | reverse complement strand
CCGGATCATCCTCCCTCATATGGCGTACCACCTTCTGCCCTGGCTCTCGTCCTTCACCTACTACCCGAAACTCCGCGAAGCCGGCGTCAAACTCTGGCGCTACCAACCCGGGTTCATGCACCAGAACGTCCTGCTCGCAGTCGACGACATCGCCATCGTCGGATCGATCAATGTGGACTACCGATCGTTCATGCTGAACTTCGAACTCTCAGCGGCTGTGCAGGATAAAAAGTTCGCCGCCGATGTCGAAGCGATGTTCCTTGCGGATTTCGACAAGAGCAGGCCCGAAAATCTCAGAGCTTTCGAGGATGGCTCACTGCTCTTCCGTCTCAAATGCCGCAGCGCCGCGCTTATGAGCCCCGAGCAGTGATACAACCTCAGCTTAAATTGCTTTGATCTCTTACAACGAAGGCGCCGACTTCACCTTCGAATCCCAGCGGGTCAGGAGATGCAGCACAAGATTCGTGCCGAATTTATAGGTCAGATCGAGCGAGGGTTCTGAGATATTGCGAAGGTAAATATTGCGGTTGCTCCAAATCACCTCATTGAGGGCAACAGGCTGATTTTTTTCGTTTCGACGCGTATCGACTTTGCCATCGGGCAGAAGACCGATCTGCCACATGTCGCCGTAGTCATTCGCAGTATAGATAATCGCAACCTCGCCGTAAATTTTCAGCGCATACACAGGCTCTTTGTAGAAATTGATTCCTGGCGGCACTGTAACGACCTCGGGAAAGTAAGCCTGGCGCGCATCAAAAAGCGGATGGTTTTTTGGCAACTCCTCCCAATCCTTGTCTTTATCGGGAATGACGCGTTTCATCTCGCGGCGGAAGGCCAAGTCGAAGCGGGAATTGCGGCCAGGCACCGAGCTGTCGCCCCAGATCGCTCCGCCGAGCCTGACATATTTGCGAAGGTTTTCCACCTCGGCATCAGTGAGGCGAAAATCCTTCGAGCCAGTGAGGAAAATGAAAGGCGGCTTCACGGAGAAAAGCTCCTGGGAGTCGAGCTTGATGGCCTTCACCTTGTCGTAGTTCGTCCGGACCTTGTTCTTCGAGCGGGTGCTCATGTAGGCAAGGAGGTTTGGAAGACTTCCATTGTTAATCACGCCCTTGGTGTCGCCGACAGTGCTGATTGTGGAATCCCAACCTGAATTGGCTCCACCATATTGGCCAATGTAGGCAACGAACTCAAATTCCCGGTTCCGCGTGCCGCTTCCACTGCCACTGCCCTTGCCCCAGCCTGTGGTAAAGGCCTTGATCGCCGAGGCGTCGGCTGCGGACATCTGCATAGCCGGACCTGCAGCGGGAGCAACAGGCTTCGGAGCGGCCATCGCAGTCGGAGCTGCAGGCGCAGGCGGCGCCATGACCATCTGCGACATGTTGAAATTCATCGGAGATGTCGCCGTCGTCGTGATCGCATTGACCGCCGAGTTGTTCACCGGAGTGGCCATCACGGACATGTCCTGGGTGGGCGGCAAAACTTGGGTTTGCTGAGGAGGAGCCGCGACCTGCTCGGAACTGCCAACGAATCCCTCACCACCGCCCTCGAAGTCCGGCGGCTCCTGAACAGCTTGGAAAAGGACGGTGCCACCGAAGATCGATACGAGAATCACATGGAGCAGCAGGGAGATCGTGAAATCCCGTGAGTTTCTGAGTTTATCAACAAACTTCTGGAGAGGAGACTGACTGTCGTCGGACATATCCCGAAAATTGCCGCAGGGATTGCCTGCGTGCAATCACATTTTCGGTTTGTAGATGAGGAGGCGCAGACCGTTCAGACAAACCAGCACCGTGCTCCCTTCGTGACCCACCACGCCCATCGGTAGCGGCAGGTTGATTCCAAAAGCGGCAATCAACAAAACAACGATCACCGAGCCTGCAAAAGTGAGATTTTGCCAGAGCACGCGTTTGGCATGGCGTGCGGTCGCAAGCAGGATTGGAATGTTTTCCAGTTTGTCACCCATGAGCACGATATCCGCCGTCTCCATCGCGATATCCGTTCCAGCAGCTCCCATGGCGACGCCAATATCAGATGTGGCCAGCGCAGGCGCGTCGTTCACACCATCACCCACCATCATGACGCGGCCCTGTTTTTTCAATTCACGGATCGCCGCGACTTTGCCCTCGGGCAGCAACTCGGCCATGACATCATCGACGCCAGCCTCCTCGGCGATTGCCGCCGCAACAGCCCTCTGATCCCCCGTGAGCATCACTACTTTTTTCACTCCCAGAGCATGTAGGCTGCCGACAATTTTCAACGCCTCGGGCCGTAGTGTGTCGGCGAGAGCCAGAACGGCAAGGGCCCTGACAGAGTATCCATCGCGAATCCCTGTCCACACACAGGTTTTTCCCTTCGCTGCGAGAGGCGCGGCATGAGCTGCTATGGCATCCATCCCTGCCGCGCGGAGTTCCTGGAAAAGCCGTTCACTGCCGACCACCAGTCGACGACCATCGATCGAGGCCTCCGCCCCCTTGCCGGCTGTGGCTTGAAAGTCTTTTGCCTCGGGCAGCTTGATGCCACGAGCCTGAGCGGTTTTCACAACGGCACGCGCCAGCGGATGCTCGGACTTGTCCTCCAGAGAGGCCGTCTGGGCGAGCAACTCTTCCAAGTTGGCAGGCAATGTGGCGTCCAATTTGTGAGCTCCACTGGCATCGACCATCTCCGTCACAACAGGCTTCCCAGCCGTAAGCGTGCCGGTTTTATCAAAAGCCACGATATCGATCTGGGCGGTTCGTTCGAGATGTGAGCCACCTTTGATCAAGATGCCACGGCGCGCCGCACCGCCGATTGCCGAGAGCACGGTCGCCGGAGTGCTAATGACCAGTGCACACGGCGAAGCCACGACCATAACTGTCATAGCCCGATAAAAAGCGTCCGAGAATTTTTCCCCCATGAAAAAGAACGGCACCACAAAGACCAGCGCCGTGAAGGCGATCACGCCAGTTGCGTAGTATTGCTCCGCCTGCTCGAGAAACCTCTGCGTGCCGGACTTCTCAGCCTGCGCCTCCTCGACGAGCTTAACCATGCGCGAGAGCGTGGAGTCCTCCGCGCGCTTGCTGACGGAAAATTCCAAGCCTCCGCTTTGGTTTAGCGTGCCGGCAAAAACCGGATTGCCGACGGCCTTGGTGACCGGCATCGACTCGCCAGTGAGACTGGATTCATCGACATGGCTCGCGCCCTCCACCACGGTTCCATCCACCGGCACATGCTCACCCGGACGCAGCACCACAACATCGCCGATATTCAACTCCTCGACGTGAACCATCTGCGTGCCGCCATCACGCTTCACAAGCGCCTTGTCAGGCCGCAGCTTCAGCAGCGAGTGGATTGCCCGCTGCGTGCGCTCGAGCGCGTAGCTCTGCAGAACATTGGAAAACGCAAAAAGAAACAACAACAACGCACCTTCGAAGGGCTGCCCGACAATCCCGGCACCGATCGCAGCCAAGACCATCAGCACATCGACATCAAGCACCCCACCGCGCAGGGATGCGATCGCCGAGCGCACACCTTGCTGTCCGCAGAAAATATATGCTCCCGCATAAAGCGACAAGGTTGCCACCGCTCCGCTCCCGAGAGATTTCTCGCAGATAAAGGAAGCAATCAGAAAAACGAAACCCAGCGCGGCGGAAATCTCCTCATTCAATGATCCCGACCTGACGCGGCTCCAGAAGCCCTGCTCGGCCTCCGGCGAAGACTCATAAGGCCGCACATCGGCCCCAAGCCCGCGCAGCGCAGCCATCACAGTGTGCTCGTCCGCGAGCTTTTCATCAAATGTCAGGCACAGGATTTTGCCGATATAGGTCGCCGTCGCCTTGCGGACACCGGGAATTTTTTTGGCCTTTTTCTCCAAACGGATCGCACAAGCCTCGCACGCGCTGCCATCCAGGCGCATCGTCCGCTTTTGAAGCGACACATCCGGCACATGACTTCCCGCAATATGCCGCAAATCCTCCTCACTGAGCGCGGAGGGGTCGTATTCAATCTCAAAAGCCGACTTGCCCGGAACCGGCTGAACGCTCACCACGCCCTCGTGGTCCGCGATGGCACGCGTCATTTCCTTCAGCGACTTCTGCGTATCAGGCTCCGAACTCATAGGCTTCTGAACCTACC
>JAPLTI010000080.1:4803-11742 GCA_026398285.1 Verrucomicrobiota bacterium | reverse complement strand
CACCGTCAAGTTGCCGGAAAAGCGATTCACATCGATGAAAAGTTCCCCGTCGCCCACCCGCCAGCAATCATCCAACTCCTCGATCGCAAGTTTGGGGAACACCTCCGGAGGCGGCAGGATCCCCCACATCGGCGAAGCCGTCTGAAGGTCACCGGTCTGGAAGAAAACATGTGTCACTCCCGGCTCATAGGCAGTGAGCCGCAACCTGCCAACACCGCACGTAAAAGCACGTTCGTTTGACGATATTTCATTCTCGATCATAATTTTTTCAGTTGCCGGTCCTTGGCTTAGTGCTTTTTCGCCTCCGCATTGTTCGCCTGGAATTGCGCGATCTTCTCAATACCCGGCCAATCGTCGGCGAGGAAGGGTGATGCGGGCGTTATTGTTTTTATTTGCATAACTCACCGTTTCTGGAATTTGAGATCGTCAATCTCGACATAAGGCAGAGGCAGATCCGATCCCCAGCCGGGGCCGACCGAGAAGCCGCCCGTCATGCTGGCGTCGCTCGTGCCCTCGAGCACGACCGTGTCGTCCACCCGGATGACATGGCGCGAGCCACGCGTCTCGATGGTGAGCCGATGCCACTGGGTATCCACAGGAATGCCGGAGAGCGGCTTGCCGATCAGGTTCGCGCCCACTTCGGCAAACTGCTCTTCCTTGCCTTCGCGCAGTGCCCGGACCTTATCGACCACCAATGCCGCCGTGCCGTCGGCGTCCCGCCTGACCTGCAACCGCAGTTCGTAGCAGCAATCGTTGGGATACTCCTTGGAGTAGAGGTAAACCACGCTCAAAAGGCCGCAAGCTCCGGCCTTCTCCGGCAGGACGGGCAGGCGGAAGCGGAAGGAGAGGTTCTTATCGCCGGGCGCGATTGCCTCGGGATTCTCGACAGCCATACGCTCATGCCCGGGATTACCAGGCTTGATCCGCAAGACGTGGTTGCCGGACTGCTGCTCATCGTCCACCACCGCCATATTGGAGCGCATGAGTTTGAGCGCACTCGACAGGCCGAGTTCGAAGTCATCGAATACGAGATCGCCTGCCGCAGGCGTGGCGGGCAACTCCTTGCGGTCCTTCGCCACCGCCAGCAAGCGCGTGCCGTAAATGCCGGCCAGCGGAATCGCGACTGCCCCCTTGGCGTCGGCCGTGAAAAGCTCGCGGGTGAAGAGATCCATCATAGCCGCACCGTTCGGGAAACGGACGGTCACAGTAACCGGATCCGTGTTATAACTTTGCAGGAGAAGCATCCCCTCTGGGGCCGTCTTGCGGCTTAGCGCGAGCCAGGTCACTTCGGGATCGCTGACGGAGACGAACGGCTGGTCCTCCCAATAGTTGTGCACGACGACCCCGGGCCGACCGTATCCGAACCATGCGAGATATTCCGACAGCCGCAGCCCGCGTTTGTCAGGGCCCCAGGTAGGTGGCAACGACGGGCGCTCTATCTCGTGGACGAGCTGCATTCCTTTTTCCGACCGCCATTGCACTGCAGGCATCTTGGCCAAAAACTCACGATCGCTGAATCCGGAACCAAAGTTCGACAGCATCGACATGATGTGCGGAATGGTGCCGACCGTGCGGCCGATCGTCATCGCCCGGGTGTAGTCGGGTGGAAATGGCAGGCGATATCCGGAATGAGCGCCACCCAGACCAGCTGCTGCTTGCCCCATCCAGTCCGGGGCCTTCCGGGACATATCCACGCGGTAGTCCTGCTCCAGGTCGAGTTCGGCGGTGAACCAGGTATTTTGCGGAATGGTCTGGACGTTGGTGATGTGTCCGGTGAAGTCGAGCTCGTAGGGCAGCTCGCCGGAGAGATTCAACGCCGTCATCCGCTTCCAGATGCGCTTGAAGTAGTCGCGCTGCTCCCAGATCGTGCTCGTGCGGCCGACAAAGCCCTGGTTGTAGGGATTGGTCACCTCTCGGTGCTGCGTATTGTCGAAATAGAGGCTCACGCCGCGCTTCATCCATTCATTGGCGTAGTAGAGCGCGAAGTCACGGTAGCTCCGAGCGGCTTGGCTCCAGGTGAAGTCGCCCTTCTGAAAACGGTGAAACTCGCAGTTTGCCCATTCGTCTTGAAAGACCTGCCATTCAGCGCAGCGTGGATTGGTGTTGTGCTCCTCGAAATAGGTGACGGACCAGACCTTGGGGGTTCCGCGTTTGAAGTCGCTGGCGGCCGTGCCGGCAAACCGCAGCACATCGGGAAGCCAGGGGCTGTCAAACTGGATCTTCATGTCCGGCCAGACGCGGGTCTTGTCCTTCTCCTTGAAAAATGCCTCGTCCACCGTGCCGGTCTTGCGCGCCTCCTGAACCTTGTCGACGATCGTGAAATCGGCGCCGTCGGGATATTTATCCGAGGAGAGGTAGCCGCCCCAGACATTCACCGAGCAGCCGCCGCCGCCCGGCACCTGGTGCGTGCGCCAGTCGGGGCGCAGGGGCTTGGTCGGGCTCGCCTGCAGGCCGAACGTGTAGCTGAGCGGCTTGTCGAGTGCGGTCGGCTGCTGGATGAAGTAGACGCGCAGCACCACCTTGTCGCCCTCGCGGGAGAGCGTCTGCACCGGCTCGCGACCGTCGTTGACATACCCGTGGTCCGTGCCGGCAAACCAGGCGAGCCCACGCTCCTCGGCGCCGAGCCAGATGTAGGGGCAGAAGTTGTCGTGGTTGTTGGGCGTCCAATACCTGATCTTCGTGGAATCCCAGATCACGCCATCGACCGGGCCGGGCTCGGCCTTCCAGGCGCAGGGCACCCAGCTCTGGTCGAGCTGCCAGGTGATTTTCCCGCCCCGCGGCGTCTTGCCCGCATAGCAGTGCCGATGAGAGTCGTTGGCGGTGTAGTGGAAGAAGGGAGCGGCGGCATCGGGCAACTCGATCTCCAGATACATCCGGCCGACCTCGAACGGTGCCTTGGAGGGGTCGATCTGCCAGGTAACGCGTGCGCAGCCATCCTCCTCCACGGTGACCGAGGACTTCAGGCTCCCCACCGCCGACTCTGCCGTGCCGGTGAATGTCGCCTCATCGGGATGAATCGCCTTGCCAGCCACCTTGCCCGGCGTCCAGTCGATCTGCTTTCCGGCTGCATCCTCGACGACCAGACGCATCGGCTGGGCAAGCAATTCCTTCCCTTTCGAGATCACGCTGTCAAAAAGACCAAGCGCATTGACCTTATAGTCGCGGTCCACGACCGACACCGTATTCGCCTTCACCTCGACCGGCACGAAGGGCGGATAGACCTTGTGCTCGAGTCCGATCTCGTTTTTCTCAAAAGGGAAATGGCGGCGGGCAAAGGTCTGGGTCGAGCGCACCGCTTTTCCATCCACCAGCCAATCGACGGCATACTCGCCATCGGCCAGCTCCGGCAGCTTGAACCGCGACTGGCCCCTGCCGCCGGAGTCGAGAGGCAGCGTGAAGGTCTTGACCGCCTTCCCGTCCTTGAGCGAGACGACGCGCACCTTCACTTGTTTGAGCGCGTCGAGGGCGTCCGGGAGCGCCGAGGGCTTGGTGGCGGCCACCGCAGGAAGTTTCCAGTCCCCGGCACTCTCGTGGCTCAACCGTGCGGCGGGAATGGCGGCGGGGATGGATCCGCTGACGGAGAAGGTGACCAGATCCTGCGGCAGTTCGGGCACGCGGTTATACACCTTGGCCGCCAGCGTGATCGGATACTTCCCGGCGGCAAGCGCGATCACGCCTCCCCGCTGCTTCCAGACCGGCCCGAATTGGCCAGTCAGCTGATCCACCACGAGCCGGTCGCCCACGAAGAGCTGCGCCACGCCGTATTGGCGGAGATAAAAGGTGTAGACGCCTGCCTCCGGCACCTCCAGAAAGCCCTTGTAAATGACTGCGGTGGGCTTTTTGAACTCCCCCTCGAACGTCGTGCCGTCGCTCGTGGGCGCCAGCGAAAGCCCGGCCGTCACGCCGGTCTTCTGCGGCGTGAGTTTCGAAAAGTCGGGCAGTGCCTTGATGTCTGGCAGATTGGTGTAATACGCGTAGGCGAGTCCTGCTTCGGCCGCAGTCGGCGGGGTGGGCGGGGTAGGCGCGGCCCCGAAATACTCGCGCAGCAGGGGACTTTCCTTGTCGAATGCCACCTCGATCTCGCTCGAGGAAGGGTAGTAGGCAAACGGCAACTGGCTTGCCAGCGGAGTGATATACGCTTCTACCGACAGGCCGTATTTCTCGAGCAGGTGCGACGTGAGGGCCGCACGCGTCGCCTTATTCGGAACGGCGTTGAAGACCAGCACCTCGGCGATATCGCCGATCAGATTGCCGCCGAGAGCCAGCGGGCCAGTGGCGGGCAATTCCCGCGGCAGGACGGAAGAACCGATCAGGCCGCCATTGTGGTAGAGAGAGAATCGTTGCGCCGCCGCATCGTAATCGGCCTGCAAAACCACGAAACCGCTGCCAGGCAGGAGTGGGCTTCGGTCGTCCGGGCCGCTACCAAGCTCGAGCTTGCCTGAGCCGGAGAATTGGCCGAAGCGAAATGGTGGCATGTATGTCTTGTCAGGTGGCCCAAAAGAGAGAAACCCTCCGAAGTGGCTGGTCTTCGCGACCCGTGCCACTATGACCGCCGAGAGGCTGTTTCCTCCGAGGGCGAAATCCTTGGCCGCCAGAGAGACAGGATTGCCTCCGAAACGCACCGCGGGCTGCCCGTTCTGGGCACCTTTCACCAACACGGGCTGCTGTTGAGGGATCGTCTGCGACACCGTTACCCCGCGATCGGAATCCCCCCACGCCGAGACCCGGCCATCCGCATCACTCGTAATGCCCGCATC
The DNA here is from genome assembly GCA_026398285.1 of Verrucomicrobiota bacterium. Taxonomy (GTDB): domain Bacteria; phylum Verrucomicrobiota; class Verrucomicrobiia; order Chthoniobacterales; family Terrimicrobiaceae; genus UBA967. The sequence goes on along the minus strand of JAPLTI010000080.1, from coordinate 6,985 downwards.
TCCCTTGAGCCAGAGCCGAAGGCCCAACAGCTTGCCGGGATCGAGCTTTCCTTGCGAGAAGGCCAGTGGATCGAGCCCGACACGCTTGACCATTTCCTCGTGGGTCTCAGCCAGACAGTTTAGGCCTAAGAGGAGGATTATATTCAAAAATATAAATGCGTGTTTCATGATGCGCTTTTTTGGATTTATAGGCATTTCTGCTCGAATTAGAACATTCAACGCCAATTGAGATTTACGGGGTTTGTTTGATAACGGTTTTGACGACTTCAAATAAGGAATGAGATGAGTTTCCCCTCATTCAATAGGTGTCAACGAATACCACCTTACTTTGTCCGCCCTTCACATTGACCGTTGTTTCACCGGTGGCGGCATTGAATTTTTTCGCGCCGACGGCTTGGGTGTAGGCGTTCCAAATCTTGGGGACTTTTACGCCCAGCTTATCCAAGTCGAGGGTTAGCTCCGCGTCTAATTCCTTGGCACCTGTGTTGGTGAGCAAGAGCATGGCCGTGCCCGGGCGTGTCCAGGCTTTGACCTGCACCGCGGGATCGCTGTTCTTGACCACGGCGCTCGCGGCATTGGCATCCAGAGACTTCGTGCCGGAGCGGTTCAGCCCCCAATTCAGCGCTCTGAGTTTATCGGTCTCGCTAAACAATCCCTCAGGCACGGTCTTGAGCTCCTCGTCCCAGGTCACGAGCAGATATCGGCTGTCGTGGTAGAAAAGCTCCACGCCATCGATAACACCTGTGGCCAGGTCGATGGTCGGGTTGGAAGCCGGACGCACCTTGAGATTCTTGTCCCACTGGTTCCGCGGGGTATCTGGCAGTTTCTGATACCAGTCGAAAATCTCCATGTATCGACTGGGAAGATGCCCATCGTCCAGCAGCATCTCCGAAATGCGGATCTGCTCCGGCTTGACGCCTGCCGGCACGCCCAGAGCCTTGAGATCGAGGGTCAATTTCGCCGAACGGGTCTTCTCCTGCCCCTCCGGGTCGAGCCCGTAGTTGAGCACCTGGATCACCGCTTTTCCGGGGCGTTTCCAAACCGAGGCCAGCACGCCAGAGTCGGCAGGCTTAACCACATCGCTATTACGCCAGTAGGGCAGGAACACCACATCGTTGGCGGCGATCCCGAAATGGCGGAACGGTTCGGTATTGAAAGGGATGGCACTGTCCCCCTGGCCCGCGTCATGCAACGAGGCCCAGGCGGGGTTCATAAACCCGAGATGGTTGATGTTGACCCCGAAGCTGTGTGGGCAACTCAGCGCAATCATCCGGTCCATCGGGTAGACGGTGATGGGATTTTTCATCGGATACTCGCTGTCGAGGATCGCGTCGGTCCATGGCAGGGCGCGCAGCGCGATCGAATTCGTAGCGTGGCCGGAGACGCCGCCGGGATAGAGGCCGTTCTCGGCCATGATCGCCCAGGTGCGCTTATACCACTCCCGCAATGGCCCATCCATGCTGCCGGGTTGCACGCGCCCATCAGGCAGCCGGTAACCCAACCCTGCGATGAGGGCGTCGGTGGAGCGACTGAAGCTGATGTCGAAGTAGAAATGAGCGCATCCGCCTTGTTGAACCTGCATGTTCATGAGATAGGCCATGTAGTCGCGGTAGGTTTTTTTCAACGTCTCCCCACCCTTATCGGTATTCCAATCAGCGCGGAAATAGTCGTAGAGCCCTGGTTCCAGTGTCTTGTGCGCGTAGCCACGCAAGGCGATCTGATTGGTGAGGAACTTCTGAAGGCGCGGGCGTATGCTGAACCAACCCTTTTCCTCAGTGATTTTCTCCGCAGCTGCTTTGTATTTGGCGAGATAGTATGGCCACTCCTGGGTGTCGCGCGATGGCATGCTAAGGATCGTGAAGTATTGTTTGTTGTTTTCCTTCTCGTTGGCCTTGTAGTCGGGGCTTGAGAAGCCATTGGCGGCGGAGACCTGCGTAATGCGCCAGCCCTTGGCGAAGTGCCGGAACGGCGTGGCATTGTATTGAAGGTTGACCGTGCGCGGCGCATCAAGCAGGAATGCCTTTTCACCCTTGGGCAGGTTGATGAGGTGGTTGCGGATGACCACCGATTTGCCATCGCGGAAGAGGCTGTGCGCCGGGGTCGCGTCGTTGGGCACCCAGCCCTCGTCGCTGTCGCCAAACCAGCAGAGACCCCTCTGCTCGTTGCCAACCCAGAGGTTGTT
>JAPLTI010000080.1:965-4773 GCA_026398285.1 Verrucomicrobiota bacterium | reverse complement strand
CCGGCAGCCACCTTGCCAATTGTGCGCGGAGCATAATTACCGCCCACGCCGCCGATGCAGCTCATCCAATTGCCCAGCGCGTCATCCACCGGCCACTCGATGCGGAGGTCGTCGATCGCGACAGGCTGGCTTTGCGGGGCGAAGGTCACATCAAGATTCACCAGACCGTCCTGCTCCATCCATCCTTTCACCGTGAAGTTCAATCCGGCCGCAGAAGCCGTGGCTCCGGTGAATTCCAGACGCCAATCCTTCGTGCTGGTGAATTTCACACGCCCCTCGGTGGGCACAACCTGCTCCTTGCCGCCGACGGTCACCACGATACGGGTGGGACCTGTCAGCACATTCCCTCCGTTGGAAACGATCTGCTTTGGCAGGCCCAAGCCATCGAGCTGATACTCGCGCCGGGTGCAGGTGACCGTATTCCCCTTGACCTTCAGCGCCTCAAACGGCGGTAACAACTTTTCCGTGTCGCCGACTTTGTTGTTCCACCACTTGGAGAATTCCTTGGCCTCTTCTTTTTTCTCGAAGCTCAAATCCTTGCGGGAAACAAGGGGTTTTCCATCGCCATCCACGATGGCAAGGGCCACCTCATACTTTCCTGGTGCCAGTGTCGGCAATTCAATGACATCCGTGTAGATGGAGTGGATGCAACGAGTTATCTGCCCGCTCTTAACGGTTTTCCCATCCTTTTCAATCACATAGGTGAAGGCGGCCGGCTGGCTGCCCTCGGGAATCTTGGCGTCGAGGGTGTCGCCATTGATCTCGATCTTGTTGCTGGCCGAATTAAAACTCAGGCTGGCCTCAAAAGGAGTGGTTCGCGGCACCGCATTCAGGTAGCTTTTATCGGTGCCTCCAAACTTGCAGGCGTAATGGTAGACCGGTGTCGCATCGGGGGCATCGTCGCGTGTCACATCGAAACGAAGGTCCGAGAAACTCAGGATCTTAATCTTCTTAGTCGAGCCATCATCAACGATCTTCTGATCATAGACCAGCCCTGGGAAGTCCTTCAGCACTTTGAATGGCACTGAACCGCCCGCCGGAATGGTAAGACTCTGCTTCTCGGCCACCACCTCGCGGGGACTTTCCTTCGAATTCTTCGGGGGATTGTAAGTGACGCGCAGGGCGGCGGTCACGCTCACCGGATCCTTGCTGGGATTGAAAATCGTCGCTTGCATGTCGATTTTCTCGTCATGCAAACCTGAAAAGCGCTCCACTTGCACATACGGCTGGTCGGCAGTGAGCGTTGTGCGTGGGAATCCGTATTGCTCCAGATGCCCCGACGCGCTCGGAAAATCGAGCCATTGCCAGTCGGGATTCTTGAGGTCGGCGGCAAGCAGAATGTCCATCTTGTCGCCCGCCTTGTTCTCCACAGGCATCTGGAGATCCTTCAGATCCATGGCCATCTCCATATCCCACCACTGCCTGCCATCGGCCTCGTAAACCCGGTTGGCGATCTTCGTGTCCGGCGACCAGTTGTAAATGTTCTGTCCGATGGAGGGGTAGATCTTCATATACTCGGCGGCCCCGAGCGAGTTCATGACCATTTTCAGGAAGCTGCTGACCTCGCCCTCGAGTTTGTTGCGGTCGTGCATGAAGATGCCGAACTCGTAGGCGTCGTCGAACACTGTTCCCGTGGTCTTCGGTTCGCGACGGCTCCTGTAGAGTTTATGCCCCGGGAGCACATCACTGCGCGCGGCGATGTAGAGGTGCGTGGCATCCCACGCCAACCAGAAGGACACGGGACGGTCCTTGTATTCCAGGCTGTGCGTCCTGACCACTCCCATGACTTTCGCCGCGCCACGCCACTCGTCGGGATTGATCGTGCCGTCAATCTTCGGCGGCGCAGTCATCTCCGGGACATTGAATCGCGGGATGAGCGCTTCATCGAAGACCTGCCTGCTTTCGCCTGCAAACGCGGTCGTTGCGCTGAGGGCCATACCTGCCAATAGGCTGAGGGAAGAGACTTTCATACTGGATTTTTTTATCGTGGGGTTTCTCATGGTTAATCTTCTGGTTTGATTAATGATTTAAAAATTTCTTTGAATATATTTGCAAAATTTATGCCACCGGGTGGGTGAGATAGTCGGCATCAAAGGCCGAGGCGATTTTCGCGACGCTTTCGAGGAGGAAAGGCTCCTCGCGGTATTCAATGGCGAATCGTGTCCGAAAATGCCCCGGTGAATTCGAAGGGAAATTTGTCCCCCAGTAGTTGTTTTTAATCCAGAGGCCGAGAAACGGGTCCCGGCGCTGCAGGCGCGTCGAGGGCAGTTGCGAAAAAGTGAATCCGCCGCACTGGAAAAGCGAGGTATCCGCAGGAGCAAGGTAGAGGGTGCGTCCATCCCGGGTTACAGCCATGCCGGATGCAACCTGGTAGAAGCTGTTGCAGGTGCCGGGAATCTGGTCCCGCTCGGCGCGGAACCACTCACCACAACTGTCGATCCAATATTCGCAATCCCCTTCCCCGGGCAGTTGGAATGGCAAGGCCAAATACAAGGCGCGCACGGTCGAGTCGGCGTCAAGCATCCAATCGGCCGTCATCTCCAGCCGTGAGGGCCGTAGAGCGTCGAGGGTGAATTGTATCCCGCTCAGCAAGGATCCCTTCAGCCCAACAGAGAGCGTATGGCGCTGACCGAGCGCATGGCGGGTGATCGTGCCGACGCCACCCGGCAGGCGCGAGCGCTCGAAGGTGAGCTCGGGATTCCACGCGCAATCCGAGGGATCCATGTCCTCCATCCCGCCGCCGGCGATCTGGAAACCGCCAACCGGCCTCTCCAGCACCGGCTCAAACCCAGACCAGGCGGCATCGGCCCGCAGCACCTCGCCCAGCGGGGTCCGCCACGACGCGAGCCCCCCACTACCGGGATCATAAACAAGCGCGCTTTCCGCCAGTTCGAGGCGTTGAACGGAATTCGCATCGAGAGTTTCAATTTGCGGCGCGGGCAAATCCTTCAGAGGAACAACCTCCCGATTTCCGGCAGGCACATGGAGATCAAGAGCCCCGAAGGTGCCGGAAGCGGCCAGCGCCTCAAACGTCGGCTCGCGGTCAAACTGATACAAATGCTCGGGCCGACGGGAAGCCGCAAAAGCGAGCATGCCTTTCTCGTTCGTAAGATAGTCCAACCCGAGCGGCCACGGATGAGGATTCACGGCCAGAACACTCACGGGATTCTTGGGCAGGGTCGAAGCCATGGCCGTGAGGTGATCGCGCAGCAGCACCATGGAGGTAGACTCCGCCACCGAGGCATCGACTCGAATCTGGGCCTTCTGGCGCAACGAATCGCTTGAGCCGGAATCCGAGCCGCCCGAACTGTGGCTATCGTAGGTGTGCTCGCACGCCAGAGCCAGCGAGCGGCGGGCCGCATCCATCGTGAGCGAGCCGCCGCTCTCATCGGCCCAGCCCAGGCCCCGTATTTTCTCGACCAAGGCCAAACGGCGCTGGGCGCGGCGCACGGATGCCATCATCTGCGGCATGGCTCCCGCTCCGAATGTCCAAAAATCCGGCCAGTTCCCGGAATAAACCGGAAGCTTGCCCACCGCGCTCTGTGCCAAAATTTTTCCAAATTCCGAGAATGTCGCCAAGCACAGCCGCACCCCGGTATTTTGTTCGTTGAAGAGTCGCACCTGCTCGGGCAACGGGGGGAAAGGGCCGATATTGTCGCCCATCGTCGCGCTCGTCACCGCAAAATCATAAGGATAATCCGCTGGGAGCGACCCCAGAAACTCATCCAGCTTCCCGGGAAGCTCGGCCGCCATGCGGTCGAGATGGCAAAACGTTTTGATACGGTTGTATATCCAGCCATTCCCGACC
>JAPLTI010000080.1:0-919 GCA_026398285.1 Verrucomicrobiota bacterium | reverse complement strand
TCGCATCGGCGCCAAGGACTATGGCCCATTGTCGTATTCAGCCCCATGACGATTGTAGTGAGCACTGCCGCCGCCAATCGGGAGGCGAAGGCCAGGGGAAATCCGTTCACATCGTTTTGCAATGCCGTGTCCGGAGCATAGCCTGTCAGTTCCCGCAGCCTCTGGAACTCGCCCAGCTCCCACTCGACATCGCCCGGGGCGTAACACTCCGTTCCGTTCAGATAGCGCCCGCCGATGTCGATTTCGCCGCAGCGAAGGCACTCGGTCAATCGCGCGCGGGCCGCTTCATCACGGCGCTCCCACCAATGCAGCACCTGGAAGAAAACCTCAACAGTCCAGCGAAAACGCGCCCCCTCCGCATGGCCGCGAGTTTGCTCGCAGAGCGTGATGGCACAATCAAGAAAACGGTCATGCAACTCGAGCGCCACAACCGGATCGTGACTGTAGCCAATGTCCGTGTGCGCGTGCGGAAGCAGGTAGATCGTGCGAATTTGATTTTTTGAAAAAGGCATTTTCGTGGCTTCTGGTTCAGGGTGCGATCAACAATGCTGCGCGCGGACTTTGTCTGAGAAATTCATTAAGTCAATTGTTTTTTTATTTTTTACACGCTGCCGAGGCTTGGGGAATTTCAGTGCCGCAGGCAAGTGCGGCGGCCATGAGGCGCGCCGATATGGCGATGGGATGTTTTCGTGCTGATCCAGCCTCTCGTGCCCAATGCGACGACTATGTTTTTGACCAAAGCGGACGGATTTGAAGCATGGTTGAAGCTGGCCCAACTCCTCCATGAACTCTCGCAGGCTGATGCCGAAACGCTCGTCGAGCCCTCCTACCGAAATGAGCGGGCCTTCAAGATGGGCTCGCGTTTGGGAAAAATCATCGAGCACATTGAAAGCCGCTCCGACGAGGAATTCTCCCTTGG
>JAPLTI010000232.1 GCA_026398285.1 Verrucomicrobiota bacterium | reverse complement strand
ACCTTGCTTGCGAGAATTCGAGCGACAGTCGCATTTGAAAGATCGAATACAGCCACAACTCCGGCATGCCCGCTACCTTCGATGATGGCGAAGTCCTTTTCCCAACTGGCCCGGTCAAACGAGTGACGGATCCGCCTCACGAGCGCGTCGTGGTTAGCCTCATTGATGTATCGGCGCGTAAAATCCGGCTCAACCGTGATTGGGCTCATGTCCTCGATCGGTATGCGGGTTTCATACACCGTTTTCATGAGGAGGCTGTCCTCATCGACCCGGCGTCCATCGACCTCCGTGAAACGCTGTCCCACAGGCTTGATGTAGCCGATGCGCGGGAACTGTTGCCTCAAGGCGGCATAAAGGCCGAGGGATGTCGTTGTTTTACCCGTGTCCTGCTCCGTGGCTGCAATAAAAATGCGCGGCGTGACCGTGTTCAAAATCTCACTCCGCGTCCTCGTCCGGAGGATAAAGTTTGCGGTATTCGATGGCTTGCAGAGCGACTATCGCCGCCATGCTGAGAATATCCTCGGCTGAAGCTCCCCGAGGGAGGTCGGCAGCTGGGCGGGTAAATCCCATGAGGATCTGCCCGTAGGTGTTGCAGTCAGCGAAAAGGCGCGTGAGTTTGACAGCTATGTTGCCGCTATTGAGGTCTGGAAAAATGAGGACATTGGCTTTGCCGCCGACATGGCTCTCGCCCAGCTTGATGTCCGAAAATGCCGGCTCGAGGGCGGCATCAGCCTGCATCTCGCCATCAATCGTCATATCCGCGCCCGCTTTCTCAGCGATGTGGCGCGCCAGTTCCACCGCTCCAGAGACTTTTTCTGTGGATGCCGTGCGGGCGCTGCCTTTTGTGGAAAAGCTCAGAAGAGCAACACTCGGGCGGTGTCCGAAGACCTGCCGGGCCAGCAAACCGGCCTGAACAGTGATGGTCGCAAGCTGCGACATCGTGGGGTCTGGAACCACGCCCGTGTCGGCGAAAAACAGAACACCATCTTCGCCGTAAGGACGGTTGAGGAGTTCGACAATCGTGCAGGATGAGATCACATCCGCGAACGGCAGAGGCTTGACCAGATGCAGCATCGGCCGCAGCAGAGCACCGCCCGATGCGCTGGCTCCCCCAACAAGGGCATCCGCCAAGCCGTATTGGACCATCATGGCCGCAAAATAGTTCGGTCGCACCATGACTGCGCGGCTATCCGTCATCTCAACCTTGCGGTAGCGCCCGATCCTTTCCAGCCTCCGGCAAAAGATCGGAAGCTCAGAGGATTTTTCAGGATTGATGATCGCCACATGGTCCAAACTTATGGATTCCCGCTGGGCGATTTCCGTGATGACTTCACGGCGTCCGAGAAGAATCGGTATGCCGAGTTGACTCTGGTAAAAAAGCTCCGCCGCCCTTATCACACGGGGCAACTCGCCGTCCGGAAAAACAACCCGCTTGGGATGTCTCCTGACTTTCTCAAAAATTGATTCAATGAACCTCATACCCGCTGCGATGGATTTCAAACTGACGAAGAATGCCGGTCGAGACAAGGAGAACATCAACCCGCAGGGACTCTTGAGGGCGCGTGAGCGGACCGTGAACCTGCAGCAGAGGCCGCTCATCATGGGAATCCTTAACATCAACGACGATTCGTTTTCCTCGGATGGGAAAATCGATACCGAGTGGGCCCTCGCACGAGCCATTGAAATGGTTGCCGAAGGTGCAGATATCATCGATGTAGGCGGCGAAAGCGCCCGGACGAACCGCGAGGCAATCACCGAGGAGGAGGAACTTCGGCGTGTCCGGCCGTTTCTGGAGAATTTCCAGCGCGCCATGAAAACAGCTGTCCCGCGCGATGCGGATCAACTTTTTCCACCACTGCTCTCGCTGAACACCTGGCGTCGCGGCGTTGTCGAGGGGGCACTCGGGGCAGGGTTCGATATTCTGAACGACATGAGCGCCCTCCCGGATGCCACAAACGCACGCCTTTGCACCCACATCGGTGCCGCGCTTCTGATCATGCACTCGCGCGGAGAGCCGAAGGTGCGGCATACCCATGTGACCTACCCGGATGTCATGAGCGAGTTGATGGAGTTTTTTGAAGAGAAGACTGCCTTGGCCATGGAGGCTGGCGTTCCGCGCGAGAGCGTGATTCTGGATCCCGGCATCGATTTTGCAAAGCAGGTGAATGACAACCTTCGCATCTTCCGAGAACTCGGCAGACTTACCGCGCTTGGGTTTCCCGTGCTTTTGCCAGTTTCCCGCAAGAGTGTCATCGGGCGTGTGCTGGGAATCGAAAAACCTGCCAACCGCGATGCGGGCACTATGGCCTGCATCGTGGCTGGCACTCTTCGTGGAGCGGCGATATTCCGCGTGCACAATGTCTCAGCGGCATGGTTCGGGGTTCGCTCAGTGGAGGCTTTGCGGTGAAATCGCTTGTTTTGCTACTCCTCCGCATCGCGCTTGCGGCACTGTTTTTCTATGCTGGCGCGGTCAAAGCGGGCGCGAGCCAGGAGTTTGCCATGGCACTGCTGCCGTTCACATTTGTCCCCCCGCAGTGGACGATGCCTCTCGCCTTGGCACTGGCTTGGACGGAAATCCTCGCTGCAATCATGCTACTCCTGCCACGCATTTTTCCTCTCGGGGCCGCCTTGGTCGGAGCCTTATGCCTGCTTTTCATCGGCGTTCTCTCCTGGGCTTTGTGGAACGGCATTATTGTAGGCTGCGGTTGCTTCGGAGCGGATGATTCCCCGTCAGCTTGGAAAATGCTCCTCGCGATCGGGCGCGACATCATTCTGCTCGGCGCGGCAGCAGCTATCGTTGTCCTGCCGCGCATTGGGAAGAACACCTAAGCATCCCGCCGCTTGCGCCAGAGCGGGCGGATGTTAGTTTCCCCTCGTGAACAAGTCCGCCATCCCTGTGCAGATTCGCGCGCTCATTCCCACGAATGCGGGAACCGCCGTGTTTCTGGGAAATGATGAAAAAGTCTTCACCATCTACATCGACCAAGCGATTGGTGCAGCGATCAGCCTTTATCTGAACAGCACCGAAAAGGAGCGACCGCTCACGCACGACCTGCTGGCAAATGTCCTCACCTCCCTCGGAGCCAAGGTCGAGCGCGTTGCCATTAATGATTTCCGAAATGGCATCTACTATGGCCGTCTGATCATCACGGCGGAAAATGAACTCCAGCAGCGCAAGATCATCGAACTCGACGCCCGCTCCAGTGATTGCATGGCCATGGCCGCACTCCAGAAGTCACCGATCTATGTCAGCGGCGTTGTCTGGGACGAGGTTGAGGATATGACTCCCCTCCTAGAGCGCCTCCAGCAAGGCGAAGGCGGAGAGAGCACTGAAGGTGGGACGGAAAAAGAGGAGGAGTAGGGCATCCCGCCCAACGCCTCCTCCATATCAAGGCTTCTTGTCGATCCGCATCAAGCTCCTGCGTAGCGAGCGCGAAGCAGATTCATCATGTGAACATTGATGTCCCACTGGCTAGCGACAGGCTGGCAGGTGTAGGGCAAAGTCGGGAGATAAGGCGGTGGGCCGAATTCGGGAGTGATTGTGAATTGGCTGAGGCCCTCAGCACGCCGAGCCGCGATGATTTTATCCCACCACTTGAGATGGGCATTCAAAGCATTCGCCCACTCCGGAGCACGCGGATCGCTCACTTGGGGACCATGCTCCCAGCCCACACGCGCGTGGATGTGCGAGACCGCAGAGAGGAGCGGTTCGATGAGGTCATCTTGGTCCTGAAGCAGGGACTCGCAGACATTGCACCAATGGGACATATCCAGCACAAGCTTCAAGGAAGGCATGGCCCTCAGAAGTTCGCCGGTGCGCCATGGGGTGTGGCAGCAGCGACCCCGATGAGTCTCATGATAAATGGGAATCCCGGTGCTGGCTGAAACGCTTTCCGAGATGGCAAAGACTCTCTTGTTTTCGTCCAAGCTGAAAAGATTTCGTCCCGTGTGGCTATTGATAAAAAGCGGCTGAAATCCTGCCGCATGGCGCAATCTTTTCTCAAAAAGCTCGAGATGCCTCTCCATATCACGATCCGCCGTCATCCAATGCTGGGTGACCAACGCCAGCCCTTGGCTCTTGGCGAGGGACGCCACTTCATCAGCTTCAGAGGCCCCATCGGAGAGACCAACCTCGACTCCATCGTATCCGGCATCTTTGACGCGACGGATGAACTCTTGAGCGGAATAGGACTCGCTGCCCCAACGCGGACATAGAAAAAGCAATTTCATGAGCTGTGTTTGTAGCAAAGCCTCCAAACACGGGGCAAGAACGCCGTAAAATCAACTGCCGGTGCCGATGTAGCGGGCGTGATAGCCGCCAAAATCCCCCATCTCACCGACCGGCGGCACCGAGCGCATGTCGTAGACGGTGTCGCTGACGATTGTGCCGCTGTGAATGTCATAGACCATGACCTGCGCCTTGCCTTGGGTGCGGAAATCCTCGGTGCGAACGGCAATGAAGCGGACGGATTTTTTGGAATACGCGCCAGTGCGTGCCACATAGTCCCTCGCGCGATCCTCGGCGACTTGGCGCTGACGCTTGGTCGCTTGGTTTCGAGAGATCAAATAAGCACCGCCACCGGCTGCAAGGGCAGCTCCGGCTGTGACAGGGATGGTCACGGCGGGATTCACGCCTGTGAGCGCGAGCGGGAGGCCGACTGCAAGCCCCGTGGCCACACCTGCAACGGCGGCGTTCTCACCGGGAGTGAGATTGGAGCAACCACTCAGGGCGATCGATGCAGCTACGGGGAGACAAATCAAACGAACCGGCATGGATGAAAATTTCATACGGGAGAAAAATTAAGCACGGATTTTTGAAAAACAAGTGCGGTCATGTTCTTAGGTCGCGCTTGATCTCGCTTGTAGGAACTCGCCGCTTGCGGCGGGCGGCGTTTCGTTGATTAATGAAGAGGTCTTCGCCAATCCACCGCATGGGTTTTTCCAATTTCTTCAATCAAGCCATCACCAGCAAATCGCCCACCCTGCGGGCTTTTGAATCCCTGCTGGAGCCGATGAATGATGCTGGACTCGAGTCCCTCGCCGGGCGTTCCGCAGCCGTGACGCGAAGACACTTCGGCCGCACGATGAGGCTCTTCGCTCCCCTCTACCTTTCGAATGAATGCATCAACTCCTGCGCCTACTGTGGATTTTCCCGCGAGAATGCCATCCAGCGTGTGACGCTCGAGATCGAGCAGGTCGCCGCTGAAGCGCGCCATCTCACCGAGGAAGGCTTTCGCAACATCCTGCTCGTGGCGGGCGAGCATCCGAAATTTGTATCTGGCCCCTATCTGGAAATGTGTGTGGCGCGCCTGCGTCCACTCGTTCCCGCTCTCTCGATCGAGGTCGCGCCGATGGAGACCGCCGACTACCTGCCAATCGTGCGCGCCGGGGCCGAGGGACTCGTGGTTTATCAAGAGACATACCATCGCGAAACCTATCCGAAGGTTCACCTCGCCGGGCCCAAGAAGGATTTCGATTGGCGGCTGGATTGCCCCGAGCGGGGATACGACGCGGGGTTCCGCCGCCTCGGTGTGGGAGCGCTTTTTGGATTGGCCGATTGGCGCTACGAGGCTGTGGCGCTCGCCGCACATCTGGAATACCTCCAGCGCGTATGCTGGAAGGCCCAACTCACCGTCAGCATGCCGCGGCTTCGCCCTGCCGCTGGAGAATTCGAGCCCACACATCCCCTCCCCGACCGTGAATTTATTCAACTCCTCTGCGCCCTGCGTGTCACATTTCCAGCGATTGGCATTGTCTTGAGCACACGCGAACCCGCTCCCCTGCGCGACCTCATCGCACCACTCGGCGTGACCATGATGAGCGCCGGCAGCCATACCGAACCCGGCGGCTACACGGGCCAGGGACGCGAGGCACTTCATCTCACCGTGAAGGGCAAAATTGTGCCCGACAGCGGGGCGGAAGCGGCCACGGAACAGTTCTCCCTCTCTGACGACCGGGATCCCCGCACAGTTCAAAGTGTCCTTCATCGCATGGGACTCGAACCCGTCTGGAAAGATTGGGATGAAGCGATTCTCAGCGCGGTATGAACATTTTGATCAATGGCGAGACGCGCCAGTTCGAGGAGTCAAAAACCATCACCGGTCTCGTTGCCGACCTTGGTCTTGAGCCAAAGATGGTCCTCATCGAGCACAATGGCACTGCGCTTCACCGCAGCGAATGGACCGCCTGCCTCCTCTCGGAAGACGACCGCATCGAGATTCTTCAAGTAGCCGCCGGCGGGTAATTCAGAAGCGCTGCCGCCAACGCGCGCTTGTCTGCGACTTCCGTGAGCGGGCCGTCAGGAAGAAGAATTCCGAACCCCTCGCCATAGGCTGCACCATTCACGACGCAAGCATCGGTGCGGCACTCACGAATTTGCGTCGCTCCCTTTGCAAGAGCCGCAGACCTGTCGCCGTCCAACTCGTATTTCCATCCGATAATGAACGACCCAGGAAACCACTCCCTCAAACGGGGCAGGATTTTTGGAGCAGGCTCAAGGTGCAGGGTGAGCGCCCCGTCGCGCGTGGGGATTTTTTTCATCCCGGCAGCACCTTCGATGGATGCGACCTGAAAATCACAAAGTGCGGCGGCGTGAAAAATCGCATTCGGCGCGGCAGGCAGTCTTTGAAACAAGGCGGCCAACGAGTCGTTTGTGGAAAACACACGGACATCAATGCCTGCGGGTACAGGAAATGTGCTCCCCTCCCCGCGCAGGCAAATCACCTCCCACCCAGCCTCCTTCAGTGCCTGGGAAAGAATCGAGCCGATTTCACCCGTCGCAAAATTCGTAATACGCCGCACCGAGTCGATCGGCGCCGAAGCCGGACCGCAGGTGACTACGGCCAGCGGCTTGGGCGAATGGAGCGAGGACGAGAGCATCAGGCTTTGAGTATTTTAAACCCTCTGTGCTCTCTGTGTCCTCTGTGGTCAATCCGAACTCAATGCCGGAAATGCCGCGTTCCCGTGAAGACCATTGCAACGCCTTTTTCATTGGCGGCCTGAATGACCTCGGGATCGCGCACCGAGCCGCCTGGCTGGATGGCTGCCGTGGCTCCGGCCTCGGCGGCTGCGAGGAGTCCGTCGGGAAACGGGAAAAACGCATCACTGCAAACGACACTGCCTTTGAGCGAGAGCCCGGCTTCTTGAGCCTTCCAGACGGCGATGCGTGAGGAATCCACACGCGACATCTGGCCTGCGCCGATGCCCAAAGTGCGGTCAGGGCCGGCATAGACGATGGCGTTGGATTTGACATGTTTCACGATTTTCCAACCGAATTCCATCGCCTCGATCTCTGCCTTGGTAGGCGGACGGGTGGTGACGACCTTGTGCTCGAGTTCGGGAATTTCGGCCGTATCGGAATCTTGAACGAGCAAACCTCCCAGCACGCTGCGGATGTCACGCCCACTTTGGGTGAGCGGCTTGAGCACGCGCATGAGGCGGAGATTTTTCTTCTTCTGAAGCAGAGAGCGGGCCTCCGAATCAAACTCGGGGGCGATGATGACCTCGCTGAAGATTTCGCAGATCGCCTTGGCCAGTGCGAGGGTGATCGGCTGGTTGCAAATGATGATGCCACCGAATGGCGCCTGCTTGTCAGTGGCGAAGGCTTTTTCCCAAGCCTCGCGCAGGTCGGGATCGCTGCCAACGCCGCAGGGGTTCGTGTGTTTCAGAATAGCAACTGTCGGCTTGCTGAACTCGGAGATAAGACCGGCGGCGGCGCTGATATCCAGGATGTTGTTATAGGAAAGTTCCTTTCCATGGAGCTTCTCGAAATACGAGCCGAAGTCGCCGTAGAGTTCGGCTTGCTGATGCGGATTCTCGCCGTAGCGGAGGCGCATTTCGAGCGGGTAATCGATGCTGAATCGACCGCAGGTCTGCTGCTCGCGATTCAGGAAGGAGGAAATCATGCCGTCGTAGTGCGATGTCGTGGCGAAGGCCTTGATCGCCATCCGCTCGCGCAGGACCAGCGTTGTGCCACCATTTTCCTCTTTCATATCAGCCAACACGGCCGCGTAGTCGGAGGGATCCGTAACAACGCAGACAGACTGATAGTTCTTCGACGCACTGCGGATCATGGAGGGGCCACCGATATCGATCTGCTCGATGGCCTCGGCGAGGGTCACGTCCTCGCGGGCGATGGTGGCCTCGAAAGGATAGAGGTTCACCACCACAAGGTCGATCGGACGGATGCCATGCGCCTTGGCCTGCTCCTCATGCTCCTCGTTGCCCCGGATGTAAAGGAGTCCGCCATGGATTTTCGGATGCAGGGTTTTGACCCGGCCCTCGAGGATTTCGGGCGAACCGGTGAAATGGGAGACCTCGGTGGTCGGAATGCCAACGGCTTGCAGAGCCTTGGCCGTGCCACCGGTGGAAAGAATTTCGATACCGTAGGCATGCAGCTCACGGGCAAAATCGACAATCCCGGTCTTGTCGGAAACCGAGATCAATGCGCGTTGGATTTTCATTTTTTAAGAGAGAAAAAGTTAGTGGTCGCGCGCTGGGACTTCAACATCCAATCGGCGCGCAGAAGGGCATCAGCTCAATGTCTGGAAACTTCAAGCCAGCGAGGGAATCGATACTTCCGGCTCCACCTCGGCTTGATAATCAACGCCCGGGAGACCGAAACCGAACAGACGCAGGAAGCTCTCCTGGTAGCCGGCAAAGTCGGCGAGTTCCGAGAAATTGGAAGTGTTCACGGCATCCCAACGCTCGCTGATGACTTTCTGCACGGCATCCGTCATTTCCCAATCATCCAGACGGATGCGACCCTCACTGTCCGTGGCAGGCTCTGCATTCGACAGGCGGTCGCGGAAAAGGCGATCCATCTGCTCGATGCACTCCTCATGCGTGCCACCAGCTTTCATGATTTTATAGAGAAGCGAAATGTAGAGCGGCACAACGGGAATGGCCGAACTCGCCTGCGTGACGAGCGCCTTGTTCACCGAAACCCAAGCCTTGCCGCCAAGCGGAGCAAGCTTGGAGTTGAGTGAAGCACAGCAACGCTCCAAATCCTGTTTCGCGCGACCGATGGTGCCATTTTTGTAGATCGGCCAAGTGAGAACGGGGCCGATGTAAGAGTAAGCCAGCGTGCGAACACCAGGCGCGAGCACTCCGGCAGCCAACAGGTCATCCATCCACATTTCCCAATCCTCGCCACCCATCACAGCCGTGGTGTGCGCGATCTCCTCCTCATTCGCAGGTTCGATCGAAATCGAATTCACCTCACCATTGCCGGTGTTGAGGTTCTTGTTCGTGTAAGACTCACCGATCGGCTTGAGAACGGATTTGAAAACCTCGCCCGTCTTCGGGTGCGTGCGACGGGGCGAAGCAAGGCTATAGATCACGCAGTCCACTTGCCCCAGATCCGCCTTGATGGCTGCAATGACCTCCTGCTTCATGGCGTCCGAAAAGGCATCACCATTGAAAGACCGCGCATAAAGTCCGGCGGCGGCAGCCTCCCGCTCGAACGCGGCGGAATTATACCAACCCGCCGTGGCCGTGCGTCCCCCCTCGGCACCGCGTTCAAAGAACACACCAATCGTGGCGGCATTCGCTCCAAAAGCCGCCGCAATCCGCGATGCGAGGCCGTAGCCGGTGGAACTTCCAATCACGAGAACCTTCTTTGGCCCGTTCGCCAGAGCCCCGCCCTTTTTAACAACCGCAATCTGGTCGGCAACATGCTTCGCGCATCCCGTCGGATGTGCAGTGGTGCAAATGAATCCACGAATCTTAGGTGAGACAATCATATCGGCTGACAGACTGAATGCCGCTGGAACTTCACTCAACATTTTTGTTCGCGTTGGGGAAACTCGAAAAGCACGGCGCGTGTTTGGATGGACTTACTCAGGGACGCGCTCTCGTGAGATGCTGGACTTATTGAGAAATGGTCTTGGCCCTTTGGTTTTGTAATCCGGCCGTGTTTGAAATTTGGGTCAGGCGAGGACGCTGACCCTCCAAATCTAGTGCTTCGCGGATTGTGGCTGAGGAGGTGGGATTGATTCCGACCTTCGGTCTACTCCCCTGCGGGGCTGCGCTTCGCGCAGTCTTTGCCGCTGCGCGGCGGTCGAACTGCGTCCTTATCCCACCCTCAGTTTTAAGAATCCGCTTCGCGGATTGTGGCGGAGGAGGTGGGATTCGAACCCACGGAACCTTTCGGCTCTCCGGTTTTCAAGACCGGCGCAATCGACCACTCTGCCACCCCTCCTTTGTAATAATAATCAGCAGTTTAATTTCTCAGGCTTATAGACTGGAAACCTGCTCGTTGCCGATTTATTGCCAACTAAGCGAATTTCCAGCAATCCAAGTAGCGCCGATTACATGGAAAACTATACAGATCGCGAAAGCGTCTTCGCAAGTTTTTCGTCGCAGCAAAGCGCAAAAATTAGACACTGAACCTGCTCAGCGATGAACTGACAGGAACAATCTACGCGCAGGAGTCCAAAATGCGATTTTCATCGCACGGCCATTCGCAACAGCAAAGAATCTCAAAGGATGTCCGAAACTCACTCAACCAAGCGCCAGTGCAAGAAGAATGGGCATCTCGCGACCACTCACCGCCAAATTGAGAGCGACGCCGACCGCATGGCAGCTCGGCATGGCATTCTACCCCTCTCGCTGTGAGCCGGAATATCCCGCTGTTTATTGCCTTTCGCGTGTTCTTCAATGCGCGCTTTTACTACCCGGTTCTTGGGGTTCTTTTCTTGGATCTGGGATTGAGTCTGGAGCAATACGCGACCCTGAATGTGATTTGGGCGGTGACGATTCTGCTGTTGGAAATCCCGTCTGGCGCGCTGGCAGATGTCATTGGCAGGCGATGGATGGTCATACTTGCAGGAGCCCTCATGGTTTGCGAAATGGCGGTATTCGCCTTTGCTCCGCGCGGAGACTGGCTTTTCCCGCTGCTGGTCCTCAATCGCATCCTGAGCGGGGTGGCGGAGGCCTGTGCGAGCGGTGCGGATGAAGCGCTCGCCTACGATTCGCTGCCAGTCGAGGGTCGCGAGGAACGGTGGCGCGGCGTCTTGGCAAACCTGATGCGATGGTCATCCGGCGGCTTCTTCATCGCCATGATACTCGGGGCGCTGGCCTTTGACCGGCATGTTTGGGAAACGGCTGCGAATCTCGTGGGGTGGAGCGGCGGGATAGGCAACACCACTCGCTGGCCGGTTTATCTGACACTGGCCACATCCGTGCCAGCGTTGATTTGCGCTTTGGCCATGCGAGAACCCCTGGCTGCCAGCAAGACGCAGTCGAGGCGTCATCCGGTGCGTGAGGCACTCAACAATATCTTGATCGGGGCGCGGTTTGTTTTCTTCAACACCCGGGTTCGACTGCTTCTGCTTTGCGCCATTTTGTTCGACTCTCTCGTGCGCTTGTTCCTCACCTTCGGCAGCAACTACTATCGGCTCATCGAGATTCCGGAATTTGTAAATGGTCTCCTCGGCTCTTTCTATGCCTTGCTGGGATTCTCGGCGGCATCCATCGCCCGGCGCATGGCATCCCGGCTCTCGCCAGTGCGGGTATTCTGTGTGCTGGCAGTTCTGGTTTTTGTAGGCCTCATCGGCCTGTGCCTCGCCACTCCAGTCTGGGGTGTATGGGTGGTAATCCCCTTGGGTCTCGCGATGCCAATGATGTCGTATTTCGTCTCAAGCTACCTCAACCAATGGACCGACTCCGCCGTGCGGGCCACGATCCTGAGCTTTCGCGGCATGGCGCTGAATATAGGCTACGCCCTCAGTGGAATCGGCTTCGCAAGCCTCACGGCCAGCATCCGCGCTTCGGGCACCTTAACCTCGGAAGACGCCATTTTTGGAAAAGCCCTGATCAGCCTACCCATCGCATTCGCCCTCGGCTGGGTGGCACTCACGCTCGTGGCATGGCGAAGCCGGGGGAAGATTTCAGGCACTTCCTGCGAGTAATGTCGTCTGGCAGACAGGACGGATGCCCCACATCGCGCTATCGCGCGCGGGAGTCGGTCAGGAAACGCAGCGCCTTGGCGGGGTCGCCTTGGGTGTCACGCACCACGGCGAGGAAGGCGGGCAAGGTGGCGTTGTATTTTTTCAAAAACGATCGATCTCCTGCGCATCCATACATGATGTCGTCGCAGAGGCTGCCCTCGAGGAAGCACTGGGCTTTGCGAATGATGCGGGGCAACCAAGAAACGCCTTCGAATTCGACGGATTTTGGCGGCAACTCGCTTTCCTGAACAATCCGCGATGGCAGGCGACCCTGAAGCGTTATGTGAAAATAGTCGGACCGCATTTGGGCGAGTTCTACGAAGACTGCCTTATCCGGCTCGCCGTAGCGCACGAGGTCGTCCACCGCATCGTAGAGAGACTGCGCTGAAATACCGAACTTCGCGAGGGCGTCGAGATCGGCTGGAGCGAGGATTTGCGAGGGTGTGCGGAAGCCGGCGCGATAGTTCGCGCTGGCTTTGTCGTGAAGTTGATTGAGTTCGTTATTCATTTTTGGATTCGACGATGCCTTGTTCCAGGAAACGCACACGCTGGTCGACTCTTGGCAGGAGGATGGTGACGGTGAGTCCCCGGCCGGGCGAGCTTTCGAGAATGACCTCCCCGCCGTGGGCTCGGACGATGCGCCTGACGATCAAAAGGCCCAGTCCATTGCCGCCGGATTTTGTTGTGAAATAGGGCTCGAAGATGCGGGTGATGTTTTCCGGCGATATGCCGCCTCCGGAGTCCATAAAGACAATCCGCACGTGGGTGGCATCGGCGGATGTGCTCACACGCAGAATGCCGCCGGAATTCATCGCCTGAAACGAGTTGCGGCAGATGTTGTAGAAGGCCTGCTTGATCTGATCGCGGTCGATTTGAAGCAGTGGCAACCCCTGCTCGAGCTGCTTCTCGACAAGCACATCGCGGTCTTGGATTTCCACATGCAGAAAATCAAAGACCTCATCAACGATGCGGTTGATGTCCGCCGGTTCGGGATTGAGGCTCTGCGGGCGGATGGCGCGGAGAAACTGGGTGATGATGTTGTCGAGGCGCGAAACCTCGCTGCGAGCCACCAGCACTGACTCTTCAAGCTTGGAGCGAAGTTTTGGCGGCGCCTTTTCCAGGTTCCGCTGCATGAGCTGGAGGTGGATGTTCAGCGAGTTGAGGGGATTGCCAATCTCATGGGCAACGCCCGCCGCCAACATCGTGAGCGCGGAGAATTTCTCGACCTCGATGGTCTCCTGCGTGTCGCGGTGGGTCTGAGTGATGTCGCGCAAGATCACCGCGCGGCCGACCGCCTCGGGTTTTTGTCCATCGGCCTCGTCGCTCAGCAGCGGCACGACGTAGAAATTCAAAAGGCGGTTGTCAGGATAAAATACCTCGAGGTCGCGGCTGACGATTTCTGCTTTCGGCCCGCTGAGCGTCTCCCAGTCGATACCTCGCACGACCTCAGCCAGCGGCTTGCCGAGGCTGGCATCGGATTCAATGCCGAAAAAACCACACGCCGCGCGGTTGAGATAGAGAATGCGTCCCTTGGGGTTTGTGACGATGACGCCTTCCAGAATCGCGTTGAAAATGGTTTCCAAAAAACCCTTCTCGCGGGCG
The DNA here is from genome assembly GCA_026398285.1 of Verrucomicrobiota bacterium. GTDB lineage: Bacteria > Verrucomicrobiota > Verrucomicrobiia > Chthoniobacterales > Terrimicrobiaceae > UBA967. The sequence continues at coordinate 9,242 of JAPLTI010000232.1, read as the reverse complement.
ATTTCGACGAGGTAATTCTGCACCTCGCCAGGTTGGACCAGCGGAAGCCGGTCGATGAGTTTGTCGAGGAATCCGCGTTTCATGAAGTGATTATGTTTTCCACTGGATTGCCTGTTCCTGCACGGCAAAACGCACAAAGCCGCGACCTCCGGGATGGCCATTCCCCGAAGCGCCCCAGCCCCCGAAGGACAGAGTGGACGGGGAAAATGTCGTGGGCAAGTTGTTGTAGAGGTTGCCAACCGAGAGATGGGAACCGATCCGCGAAAAGCTGGTCGCATTCGAGGTGAAGACGCTGACCGTGAGTCCGAACTTCCAGGCCTCGTGACGGCGGATCGCTTCATCCTCCTCATCAAAAATCTCGACCACGAGGACAGGAGCAAAGGTTTCCGCCTTCGCCAGCAGGGACTCATCGAGAGCGAGTGGATCGTGCGCCAGCACGACAGCAGGCAATACATAATACCCATGCATCTCGGGATGGATTTTTTCCAATATGCCTCCGGGAACAATCCACTCCCCCACCCTGGCGGAGACGAGGCACTCGTAACGCTCATGCGCGGCGAAGCTGATCAGCGGACCGAGGAGCGTGTTCTCGTTCATAGGATCGCCCGGTTGGTAGCGGGCGAGCGAAGCCGAGAGACGCTCCAAGAAGGCATCCGCCACTTGGCGTTGAACGAGGACGCGGGATGTGGCATTGCAGCGCTGGCCGGTGGTGAGACACATGCCGTCGGCCACGGCCGTGGCAGCCAAATCGAGATCGGCATCGGCCAAAATGATCACGGAATTTTTGCCACCGAGTTCGAGTGCGAGCGATTTCGAAGTGTCAGTGGCCAATGCGCTGGAGAGTTCGCGCCCGACAGGCACGGAACCGGTGAAACAAACCGACCGCACTGCTTCATCCAAGCAAAGCCCTCGACCCGTCTCACCCCACCCGGGAACCAGCTGAAAGACATCCGCAGGCAGCAGCTCCTGCATGATCTGCGCGTAGGCCAGACCGACATTCACAGCCAGTGGCGACGGTTTGAACAACACCGTGTTGCCAGCCAGCAAATACGCGAGCGCCGCGCCATGGCCCAAATGCACGGGGAAATTGAACGGCCCGATGACCGCTGCCGGCCCGCGAGGGCGCTGCCGAACGAGTGCCGGATGCGGACCATCCTCCACGACCACATCGCGGAGATATTTTTCTCCATCGGCAAATGTGAGGTCAAATTTCGCCACAACGGCTGCCATCTCAAGCCGAGCCTCGCGAAGCGGCTTCCCAGTCTCCCGCGAAATCAGTGTGGCAAGGGACTCCGTGGCGAGAGACAGCTTCTCGCGGCAGCCAGAGAGAATATCCCGGCGCTCATCCAGCGAACGCGATGCCCAAAGCGGAAATGCGGCCACCGAACGAGCCACGCACGCTGAGACATCCGCACATGCCACCTGCGGAAAAGCAAAAGACAGATCGCCAGGGGAAAAATTCTGCCACGCTCGTGGTTCATTCTGCATGGCGTCAGGTTCGCCCCGTTCGCAGGAAACCTCAAGCAGTGGATTGACCACAACCGAGCGAAGCGAGATAGAGCACCAAAGGGGGCCCTGAAGGGGTGAGCGAAGCGAATCAAAGGACACAGAGACCACGGAGGGGAATTCAGTCCGGCTAAAAGTCTCCCAGCGTGTCTTTCGCGGTTAATTCCAGGAAAATCGATTTCAAGACATCCGCAGCAGAACTTTTCCTGAGCGCTTCTCTTGAGCGGCCTCGGCGATGGCCTCGAGCGCCTGATCAAGCGGGAAGACATTGTGAACCGGAGTGTGCAGGACTCCTGCGGCGAGGTAGCCAGCCAGTTTTTCGTAGGTGGCTCGCACTTCGGCAGGGGGTGCGGATTTCTTCCACCGCCGGAGCCAGAATCCCTGGAAGGAAATGTTTTTAAAAATCAGGAGGCCGTTGGGGATCTTCAGAGGCTGGCGCCCCATCGCGCCATAAGTGACGAGCGGAGCGCCCGCGCAAAGGGCATTGGCCACATTGAGAGCACTGGCCCCGCCCACGGCGTTCAGCCCGAGCTTCGGAAGCACGCCGCCGCAGAGTGTAAGCGTTTCCGTTCTCAGGTCTGTATCCTCGGTCACTACGACATCCGCTCCACCGGCACGCAGCTCGTCAATCAACTCGGCACGCCGAACGACATTCAGCGTGCGGAGACCAAGCGCCTTGGCCAATTGAATGACCGAGCGACCCACGCCCGAATTGGCGGCATTCTGCACAATCCAATCCCCCGGCTCGAGTTTGGCAAAATCGTGAATCATCCGCCAAGCGGTGGCAGGATTCACCACAAGCATCGCCGCCTGCAAGGGATCAAGCCCCTCTGGCAGGGCAACCAATGACTCCGCAGGCACCACCATTTGCTCGGCCCAAGTCCCGAAGGCCAGCGGCAGCACAGTCTGCCCAACAGCGAATCCGCTCACCGAAGCACCGACGCGCTCGACCACCCCCACCCCCTCATTGCCAATCGTGCAGGGAAGCGACGGCAATTCACCATAGGTCCCCTCAATCACATTCAAATCCGCCGGATTGATCGGCGCGGCAAGCATCCGCACAAGAACCTCATGTGCTCCCGGCTCAAGCGCGGGAACATTTTCGACAGTCAATGCAGGCGGCTTGAATCCGAAGGCGGTTAGACGGCAGGCGAGTGACATAATGCCTGAACCTTAAGAATACCCTGCTCGCAACGCACCAAGATTTCGTTAAATAGCGAACTTACCATCATCGCATTGTCAGAAAGCTCAGACAAAGAAGCGCAGCAACTCCTCACGCAAAGGGACCCAGCGTATTTCCTAAGCAAACCCGTTACTCTTGCAGGCTCCCCACCGTGCTTGCCTCGGCGGGATCGCATGGCAAGAATCCTCACCTGTGCTTGCCTACTATATTCACGATCTCAGCCCGTTTTTGATTCAGTTCAGCGAGACTATGGGGCTTCGCTGGTATGGGCTTGCTTACGTGCTGGCGTTTGCCTCCGCATATGGCATTTACCTTCACCTCGCGCGGCGCGGATACAGCGATATTCCGGCGCGCGACATCGGCGACTTCATCACTGGCACGGCGCTTTTCGGGGTTATTCTGGGCGGGCGGCTCGGGTATATGCTCTTTTACGACTGGCAAAACTTCACGAGCAACCCGCTGGTGTTTTTCAAATTCTGGGACGGCGGCATGTCGAGCCACGGGGGGATTCTAGGCATCGTGATTTTTACTTGGGTTTATTCGCGGCGGAAAAAAATTCCCTGGTTGAACATCGGAGACAACACAGTGGTGGCTGCGCCTGTGGGGCTTTTCCTCGGGCGGTGTGCGAATTTTATCAATGGCGAACTCTACGGGCGGGAGACATCGGTGCCATGGGCGGTTCAATTTCCAAAGGAACTCTACGATGCCCCGCCGGAGACGGCGCGCGAGGTCTTGCTTGAGGCGTCGCAGATCGATCCCGCTTTCACAAACATCCCCACTGTGGTCGAGAACGCCGAGGCATCGCCGGAGTTGCACGCCCTCATGGGCAAGGTTCTCACGCCGCGACATCCCTCGCAGATTTACGAGGCCTTGCTGGAAGGCGCGGTGCTGTTTGCCATTCTTTGGATTTTGCGGACACGCTTCCGCCTTCCTGACGGAATCCTGACGGGTGTGTTTTTCATCGCCTACGCGCTGTTGCGGATTGCGGGCGAGTTTTTCAGGGAACCCGATGCTCCACTGACTCTCATGCTGACGCGTGGGCAATTCCTCTCCGTATTTTTGGTTTTGATCGGCGCGGCATTCCTCGTTGCCGCAAGAATCCGACCGACTTGGGCGCCGAAATTCCGAGCATGAAAAAAACCTCCCTTTTCGGACTGCCTATTCTGGTCATCCTTGTAGTAGCCATGTCACAAATTCCGACATTCCAATCGAGGCCCAGTCCTGCGGCCACTTTTGATGAGGCTCTGGCAAAGTTTGAAAATCTTCGCCAAGAGGATTCGTTGCACCCACTCCGCCCCGAGGGTGCCAGTCGACTTTTCCACCATGGACATAAAACCGAGCGCGTCTTTGTGCTTTTGCATGGTCTCACAAACTGCCCGGAGCAATTTGTGCCGCTTGCAAAAATCCTTCACGCAAAAGGTGCGAATGTGGTGCTTCCCCGTGCGCGCCTTGCGGGTTTTGCAGACCGGCTCAACAATGACCAAGGCCACCAAACCGCGCAGGATCTGATCGACCAGGCAGCCGTGGGACTCGATATCGCGAGCGGTCTCGGCGACCGGATCACACTCATCGGCCTCTCAGGCAGCGCTGTGGCGACGGGTTGGATGGCTCAAAACAGGGAGGGCATCGACGATGTCATGCTCATCGCGCCGTTCTTCGGCATGTATGGGGTGAAGCCATCGGTCATCGATGCGACTGCTGCGACTCTTTCGAAGTTGCCGAATTTCTACCAGTGGTGGGATTCCTCGAAGAAAGACAATCTACCAGGCCCGCTCTACGCCTACCCCCGCTTCGGAACCCACTGCATGGCGGATACGATCCAGCTCTCGCGGGATGTGCGGGCAAATCTCGACTCGCGCCCACTTTTCGCCAAGAGGCTTATTTTTTTAACAACGGCCAGCGACCAGGGAGCCAACAACCAGCTGACAAACGAAATCGCATCGCGACTTAAAGCCCGCGAAGGCGAAAAGGTCATCACCTACGAGTTTCCGGAATCCCTCGGCATCCCGCATGACATGATCGACCCCGCCCAGCCAGGCGCAAACACGGATCTCAGCTACTCGAAAATTCTCGAACTCGTCGAAATGTAGCCCTGCGAATTCCACGGGCGCGCGGATTTTTGCTGGAATGAAGGCGCAGGCAGACGCAAAGTGTAGATCATGCAAATTCACATCACTCCGCGAAACATCACCCTCACCGGCGCCATCCATGAATTTGTGGCGGAAAAAGTCAGCCACCTCGAAGGCCACGGTGAAACGATCCTCGCTGCACACATCGTTCTTCTTCACAACCACGACCGCAAGAAGCCTTATATCGTCAAGGTTCACCTCGCACTCAGCGGACCCGATATCCATGCCGAGGATGCGGAAGCCGATCTCTACGTAGCCATCGACAAGGTCATCGACAAGCTCTCGCGCCAGATCAGCAAACTCAAAACCAAGAAAAAGGAACACGACAAGCATCGCATCCAACAAAAACGCGAGGCTGAAAAACGCGGCTACAAGCGGCCCTAAAGTCGCGTGGAGGACTACAAGGTCAAACTTGATGTATTCGAGGGTCCGCTCGATCTGTTGCTCTACCTTATCAAACGCGATGAGGTGGACATCTACGACATTTCGATCGAGCGGATCACCAAGCAATACATGGCCTACATCGAGGCCTTCCAGGTTCTGAACATCGAGCTGGCCGGCGAATTCATCGTCATGGCTGCGAACCTTCTCTACATCAAAAGCCGGACACTCCTCCCCGTCGACCAGCAGATGGCGGAGGAGGATGCCGAAGAGGACGATCCCCGCTTCGAACTCATCCGGCAGCTGATCGAGTATAAAAAGTTCAAGGAGGCGGCAGCTCTCTTGCGCAACAACGAGACGGCCCAGCTGAATCTCTTTGCGCGTGTGCCTGTGACGCCGGACCTCGCCCCGGCCGAGAATCTCCTAGTGGAAGAAGTCGGGATTTTCGACCTGATCCATGCCTTTCAAAAAATCCTCAAGCGGCTCGAAAAAAAGCCCGAGGATCTTCGCGAGATTTTCGCCGAAAATTTCACCGTCTCCGACAAGATCGAGCACGTCCTGCGCATCACACAGGAAGGCATCCCCCTCCGGTTTGAAGAACTCTTTGCCGATGCAGCCACCCGCACGGAGATCGTGGTGACCTTCCTTGCCATGCTCGAACTCATCCGCCTGAAGCAACTCCGCGTGCGGCAAGAGGGAGTGTGTGGCGAAATCTGGATCGACCGCGTAAGCAATGCCCAACCCACTTTTGTATGAGTGACGAATCCCCAAGCCCCGAACCCCTCTTCCCGCTTCACCGCATTGTTGAGGCCATCCTTTTTGCCTCTCAAAAACCCGTCTCCGCAAAGGAACTCGGTGCCATTTTCAAAGGCGCGGCCGAGGCGGCAAAAGAAAATCCCGACATCGCAGCCTTCGCCAAGGTGAAGGCGCCTCAGATTCAAGAGGCGATCCAAAAACTCGAACTCGAATACTCCGAGACGGGTCGTTCCTTTGAAGTCAGGGAAAGCGCGGCCGGTTGGCAGCTTGTGACACGCGCGGACTTCTCACCTTGGTTGCGCCAGCTTTTCCCGGAGAACCGTCAGGCCCGACTCAGCGCTCCGGCCATGGAGACACTCGCTATTATCGCCTACCGGCAACCAATCACCCGCGCCGATATGGAAGCCGTGCGCGGCGTCGCGGTGGATGGTGTGATGCAGACCCTTCTCGACCGCAACCTCGTGCGAATCGCCGGACGATCCGAAATCGCAGGACGCCCGCTCCTCTACGAGACGACCCAGTATTTCATGGACCACTTCGGCTTGAAAAATCTGGATGATCTTCCAAATGCCTCCGAACTCCGCCGCATCGCACTTCCAAAGGCCAATCCACCGGAGGCGGCTCCTGCAGAGGCGCAACCCGCAGCTGAGGAAAAACCCGCCGAATCACCTGCCAGCGAGCCTGAACTCTTTGATCCTCAGCCCAGCGAATCCGACCCCTCCGAGCCACCTCAATCCGAGCCGGAACCCACCGAGGAAGTAGCGACAGAAGAGTCCAACAACGAAAAGGAATCTCAGCCATGAGCGACCTCGGAGAACTGCGCCAGCGCATCGACGCTCTTGACACAGAGTTGCTGCGCCTTCTCAACGAGCGCGCCACTTTGGCGAAAGAAATCGGCGTTATCAAAAACCGCGCCTCGCTTCCCATCTACTCGCCAGACCGCGAGATGAAGCTGCTGCGCAGCCTCATCGACCGCAGCAACGGCCCGCTCCGCCCCGAATCGATTCGCGCGATCTACCGGGAAATCATGTCGGCCTCCCTCGCTTTGGAAAACGACATCGTCATCGCGTGCCTTGGGCCATCGGGCAGCTCCACGCACCAGACGGCCATCTCGAAATTCGGCTCCAGCGTGCGATACACACCCACGAACTCGATAGCCGAGGTGATTGAACAGATCCGTGCGAACAAGGCCGACTGCGGAGTTGTTCCGCTGGAGGATCCTATTCATGGATTCATCAACTCCACGCTCGACGAGTTGACCACCACCGACCTCTCGATCTGCGCAGAAATTCTTCCCGAGGCTGACACGCAAAGCCAGGCCACCGGGATGCGCCATATCATTCTCGGCCGTCAAATCAATGCACCCACTGGCCATGACCAGACGCTCATCATGCTTCGCATCGAGGACAAACCCGGCGCGCTGGTTTCCGCATTGGAGCCCTTCCGGCAAATGCAGGTCAACCTCGCCCACTTTGCGAGCCGTCCCTCGCAGAGTGACAAAGCCGAGACATTTTTCTTCGTCCAAACCGATGGACATGTCCGGGACTTGGAAACCAACGGCCTGCTTGATGCCCTTATACAAAGCTGCCGCTCGGTGAAAATCCTCGGCAGTTACCCAAAACCACAGCCTTGAAAACCATTCTCGACAAGCCGATGCGCGCCGAAAATGTGCGCGACGCTGCGGCAGCCTACGCAGCCTCCGCAATCGTGCGGGCGGTTTCCGTCCTCACGAATCAGACGCACTTCGGAATGGACATCCACCGCCTCGGCGAAATCCGCAAGCAAGTCCCCCACCCTGTCCTTCGCAAGGATTTTTTTGTGGATGATTATCAAGTTTACGAAGCCCGTGCGTTCGGTGCGGATGCGATTCTGCTCATGGCAAATGTGCTCGATGCAAAAACCATGCACCGACTCCACCAACTCGCACTGGAACTCGGCATGGAGGCTCTCTTTGAAATCCACACGACCGAGGAAATCGCCACCCTGCCAGCTGGAGCGCGCGTGGTGGGAATCAACAGCCGAAAATTCAAAACCAACTCCGGCTTTGTCGCCGCAGGCCAATCCTCCGCCACCGACTTCAGCCTCGACCTCGGAGTTTTCGACCTGGTGAGCAAACTCCCCGCATCCGCCATCCGCGTTGCAGAGAGTGGAATTTCTCCGCAAAACCTTTCCTCGGTTGCGTCCAACTTTCAGGCCGCGCTCGTGGGGGCTTCCCTCCTCCGCGACGAACGCGGCATCCAAGCCTGCCTCCACGATTTTGAGGTGGCGCGTCCCTCATGAAACCAGCATCCCAAAAGGGCCGCGCCAACGGTCGCATCGTTGCACTCGTTCTCCTCGCATTGTGCATCGCGGCATTTCTAGCAACCGTCTGGAACTACTCTCGCAACCACTCCTTTGCCAGCGAGGCCTCGCTGGATTCCAATGGAACGCCCTCGATCCTAACGGCATCATTCAACCTGGAATCAAGAATTCAAGAGGGCCAACGCGTCGTCATCCGCGTGGAAGGAGACTCCGCAAAAGCTCGTGGCGGAGTGATTAAAAATCTCACACCGCAGGGCCTTGCCACGATCCAGAGCGACGAACCCATCACGGCGCCGCTTCGCTCTCGTGCCACGGTGAGCATCGACGGAACCATCGCTCCGCAGCCCATCCGCTAAACATTTCCACGCAAATGCGAATCACTCGAAAATGTTGTGATAAAAGGATTGCATTGTTGCCGTAACCGACTAATCTCCGCGCCTCAACCAACACACTAACCATATGGCCAACCTCACAAAACGTGATCTGGTAATGCAGATCAGCAAAAAAACCGGACTCACCCAGCAGGAAGTATTTAGCGTCATCCAACTCACATTGGATGGTATCACAGACGCCCTATCTACAGGCCGCGATGTCGAGCTGCGCAACTTTGGCGTTTTCGAAGTGCGCCTCACAAAATCCCGCGTAGGCCGCAATCCGAACAAGCCGGAAAACGACGTGGTTATCCCAGCCCGTGCAACCGTTAAGTTCAAATCCGGAAAAATCATGCGTCAACGCGTGCTTCTCCGCACTGAAGAACTGCGCGGAAAACAAGGCTCTTAAGCCAGACGATTTCCACGGGTGGAATTCATTCGGCTCCGCGGAGCCAAACAAAACAACCTCCAAGGGGTTGACCTCGAGTTGCCTCTTGGCAGACTCATTGTCGTCACCGGCCCCAGCGGAAGCGGTAAATCAAGCCTAGCCTTCGACACCATTTATGCCGAGGGACAAAGGCGCTATGTTGAGACATTTAGTCCATATACGCGCCA
>JAPLTI010000126.1 GCA_026398285.1 Verrucomicrobiota bacterium | reverse complement strand
AACCGCCTCGCGGTTGATGAGCGATGCCATGTCGTTGCGGCTGACTTGAACGATTTCGTATTTCACGACCTTCGACAACTCCGCCCGGAAAATGCCATCCATGTCCCGCTGGGTCTGGTCAATCGGACGGGTGGAATAAATGGGGAGGACAGCAAGACGGCGCATTCCAGCAGGCCAGCGAATGCCAGCGTTTGCGGAGAGATCCTGTGGCGGCAGGGACATCGTCGGCTGCGAAATCTGCTGAATGCGGCCAGAGCGATTGGGTTTATCATTAACGGCGCGAGTGGAAGGATTCGAGCAGGCCACGAGCGAGAGGGAGGCCAAAAGACAAAGGATTCGAAATGTCATGCTACCCTGCACAGCAATTTTCATGCCTTGAACAAATGCCCCCGAACCCACCCCGCGCGCCGGCGACTGAAAGCAGCATTCAAACCGGAACTTTCGGCTTGCCGGGGCAGGCTTTCTCATTATTTTTTGGCATCACATTCAGTTCTCCGTATGGCACGGGAGTTGCTGAACACATTGAACTTCATATGCGCCCCATCAAATCAACCGACCAAAAATCCGTGCTCTCCGCCGCGTTACATCGTGGTCTCTCTCTCGCGACTCTGGCCTTGGTCTTCAGCGTGGTATCCTTGAGTTTGAGTTCTTGCTCCTCCACTCCAAAGAAAAAAACAAGCCCGCAGGTTTCGGCGATGCCGCAAAAGCTGCCCAAGCCCGCCCCGATGCGTGTTGCCCAAGACACCAACGCACGCCGTAAACCGCCGCTTCTTCCAAAAACCATAGTGAACATTCCGGAAAAAGACGATGTGCCCGCGATGGCAAGCGACTCCGATTCCATGAGCGAGTCCAGAGTCGTTGACAGCACGACGCCGAAGTTCATCAACAATGAACAAACGCAGGACTTCTTCCAAGGCGCAGGGGATGGTCCTGCTGGAGAGACCGTTCTTGGATCGTTCTTTGATACCGTTTTCCGGCCCGCAAACGCGGCCAACCAACCCGTCAGCAGCACCTCATACAAAGTCGAATAATCATGCGCCGCCTTACCGGATTTTCCGCTCTCTTCCTCGCAGCCGCAGCCCATGCGGAGATCGCTGCTCCACCGCCAATCGCTCCAGATGCTGCGCAGCAGAGCTCGTCGGCGCCGGCCTTGATGGAGAGCCACGCCGCGCCTCCCCTACAGAATACTCTCACGCCCACATCAAGCCCATCCGGCATGGCTGTGCCAATCGAGTTCGACGCATTGGAAGTCGAACTTGAGGAGAATCCCGCCTACGCTCCGAGCCTCCTGGCCAGCGGAGCCAGTGTAGCAGCGCTCGAGCAAGAAATGCAGCAGGCCATAGAGAATGGCGACTCGGCGCAGGCGGAAAAATTGTTCAACCAAATCCTCCGCCTGTCTGCTCCTGAAAAACAAAAACGCAACGCCCTTTTGCTCATGGGCCGGAATTTGGAAGATAAACAAAAACAACCCGCCAAAGCCGCAGTGGTTTACGAGCAGTTTGTCAACCTCTTCCCCACCGATCCAGAGACCCCGGACACGCTCCTGCGCCTCGGCCGGATTTACCGCGAGAATGGCGCTTATGCCAACGCACTGAACAAGTTTTACAGCGTTCTGTATTCCGCACTTCAGGTGAAAACCGGCGAGGAATATACCGACTCCTCCCTGAGGGCGAAAATGGAGATCGCCCACACCCACTTTGCCGCAGGTGACTATAAAGCCGCAGCCGAACTCTACTCGCGCCTCAAGCTCGTCAAAATGACACAAGCCGAAGCCAGCGAAGTTGCCTTCCGCTCCGCTTACATCTCTTACCTCTCAGGCCAATTCACAAACTCCCTCACAGGAGCCGAAGGCTTCCTTGCCACCTACCCCACCAGCCCCCTCGCCCCAGAGGCCCAATATCTCCGCGTGCAATCCCTCCGCGCCCTCGGCCGCAAAGAGGAAGCCATGAAGGAAACCATCAAGCTCCTCCAAGCCGGCCGCGAATTCGGCAAGAAAAAACCTGCCGTCTGGGCCTACTGGCAGCGCAAAACAGGTAACGACATCGCCAACGAACTTTATGAGACCGGCGACACGCTCGGAGCCCTTTCCGTCTATCAAAAACTCGCCGAACTCAACGACGCCCCCAACTGGCGCGGACCGACCGTTTATCAGATCGGCCTCTGCTTCGAACGCCTCCGCCACCACGCCCGCGCCCGCGAAGCCTACCGCTACATCATCGACAAAATCCCAGTCAATGCCCCCGCCGCAGAGGGCGACGCCATGGTCGGCATGAACCTCGCCACCCTCCGCGACATGGCCCAATGGCGCCTCGACAACCTCGACTGGCTCGAAAAAACCGAACGCGATCTCTACCCCCTCCTTGATAAGGAAACCCCGGCCAGCGACCTCCAACCCGCCTTTCTGAGAACCGACAAACCTGCCGCTACACCCGCCCCGGCACAATCCACCCAGCAAGCAGCAAACCAAATCGCCCCGCCCAGCGCAGTGGCGCGCTGAGTTTTTTGCAGGAACCTCAGCGGCATGGCTGAGAGATTGGTGATGCAAATCTCCTGCTGTGGCACAGGAGTTGCTAAGTAATCGAACAACACTATGAATCCTCTCCTCGCCATCACAGCCGCAAAATTGGGCAGCAATATTTTGGGCAGCATCGCCGGTAACTCAGCCGAGAAGGCTCCGAGTGCGGCTGAAATGAAGAAAGCCGCTTTTGCACAAGTCCTCGCCAAAGCCACGAACACTCCGGAATACAAAAACATGCAGCGCCTTAGCGCCGAGGGAATCGGAAGCCGCTCGGATGTCGAAATGACACTGCAACAAATGTCGCAGAAAATTCTTCAATCCCCCGAAATTGCGAAGGCGCTGGAAGGAAGCTCCGAGCCATTCGATCTAAAATTCCTGCCTGATGGAAATGTGGCTCTCAAGAAAGCCGATGGAACCGAGAAGATTTTTAGATTGGACGGGAACCTCAAGGAGACCGCTCAAAAAGCCGTTTCCATTATCGAGAGCGCAAAGATCGCTTATCCCAGCGGGCTGGCATCATCGAAGGAACCAGGCGGCTCAATGCATATTGTGCCAGGCGCCAAGGCCACGCTTCAGGCTTAATCCCTGATTCGGTATGAGGCTATCGATGCGCGGGTGGTCGTGCATTTTTTTGATACCACGAGAATACAGGCCGTTTTGCATCTCTCCTACTCACTCCAGCTTGCCGACTGAGATTCTAACCGCTGATCTAAATCAACTTCGAGACTCAGAGGTTCTGACATCATCCACAAAAATGGTGGAGCAAGGCAAACAGATGCTCCCATTAGAGGAAAATCAGTGCCAACACGGATGGACTGCCCACGCTTCCTTGGCTTTTGCGTCTCACACGCTTTCATTGCAAATCATGATTTCTGAGATGCGTTTCTGGCCAGAGCGAAGCCCGTTGATCTGACTTAACCTCCCCCTCAAAACAACTCGGCAAGTTTTGCCGTTTTAAAAATCCGAGCGTGGCATCTTCTGCCATGCCCATTTTTTCAACTTGCATCACACCTTGGAAATCATGCCCAGAGTCTCTTTTTACAAGCCCTCCGGAAGCTGGCACAGGTTCTGCTAAACATAGAGTCATGGAAATGGTCGCCTCTCTCTTCAACAGCGATAATTATACTGCTGTTAAAAAAATGATGGATGTTTCGGCACTTCGCCATGCATCGATCGCAAGCAACCTCGCCAATGTTTCGACCCCAGGCTACAAGCGCGTAGACATGAGCAGATCCTTTGAGGACGAACTCCGGGCGAGCATCAAATCCCGCAATGCCGATGAAATTGCGGAGGCATCGCCCCGCACAGAGGTGGATACGCTCACCCCATCGACCCGCGCCGATGGCAACAATGTGCAGATTGATAGCGAGCTTCTTGGCCTCACAAAAAACACGATGAATTTCAATGTGCTCACAGACTTTGCCAGCGGTTCGTTGAAACAACTCCGTCACGCCATCACGGGCCGCCCAGCCTGATTTTCCTGAATCAATCGCAGAAAAAAGCCTCTTATTATGAATGTCATTTCCGCCAGCAGCATCACCGGCAGCGCTCTCGACGCCGAAAAAATGCGCGTCGATATCGTTTCGCAGAACATCGCGAACGCCAATACGACCAAGGGCATCGACGGCAAGCCCTACCAGCGCCGCATCGTAGCATTTGAATCCCTCCTCGACGCCGCAAGCGGTCCGAATATGCAGGGCGTTCGCGTTTCGGAAATCAAACGCGATGAAACCCCTGGGGAAATCATCAGCAACCCTCAGCACCCCCACGCGGACGATGACGGCAATGTCACCATGCCGAATGTAAACATCCCATTTGAAATGGTGGACATGGTTACAGCCACCCGCTCCTACGAAGCCAACCTCGCCGTCGTGCGCAACGCCCGCCAGCTGGCTACCCAAGCCCTTTCCATCGGCCGCTAACCTCTTAGAAACCTTTAAATATGAACATCTCCGCCATCCCCTCCAACATTCCTACTATGACAGCTCCGCTCACCATGCGGAATTTCCAGCCCGACATCGAGCGCACCAACTCACTGAAAGAAGCTGGCTTATCCGCAGGAGGATCACAAGTCGGCGGCGCGGACCCATTCGGCAACATGATGAAAAAGTTTGTTACTGATGTGGACGACAAAATGAAAACATCCGCCACTGAGAAAACTAAAGTCCTCACAGGCGAATCCACGAATCTTCACCAAGCCATGATCGCCGGCCAAGAATCCAGTGTTGCTTTCACTCTCATGGTCGAGCTTCGTAACAAGCTCGTGGAGAGCTATCAGGAACTCATGCGCGCCCAGGTCTGAGTAACTTGGCGCTAAAAAACTACCCGTTGTCTCGATAGGATGAAACAAGCACTCCAGCAAATTACCAAAATTTGGAGCGAACTGAGCCCGACCCATCGTGTCATTGTATCCGCCGCAGGCGTTGCAGTGGTATTGGGGATCGGAGCCATGCTCTACTGGGCCCAACGGCCTGATATGAAGCTCCTCTACGGCAAACTCGGCGAAAAAGAAGCCGCCGAAGTGGTCAAAGAACTCGAGGCCCAAAGCATCCCATTTCAAATCGGCGGGGGAGGAAGCTCTATCTATGTGGATTCGAAGGATGTTTACCGCGTCCGCATGAATCTGGCGGCCAAGGGGCTCCCAACCGCAGACGGCGTGGGATTTGAAATCTTCGATCGAAGCAATTTCGGCATCAGTGACTTCGTTCAGCGCACAAACTACACCCGCGCTCTCCAAGGCGAGCTGAGCCGCACGGTGGCTCAAATGCAGGGCGTCAAGTCTGCACGCGTGATGGTTGTCCTTCCCGAGAGCCGACTCCTTGTGCGGACTACCGACTCGCGCCCAACAGCTTCTGTGTTTGTGGACACCGGCAGCGCCCAACTTGACAAGGCAGCCGTCAATTCCATCCGCTCGCTGGTGGCCAGCTCGGTGGAAGGCCTGAAAGTCGATGATGTCGCTGTGATTGACAACGCCGGCAATGTTCTTTCCGAAGATTTGAAATCCGACCCTCAGCTGGGCAATGCGGCCAGTGTGGTGAAATACAAACAACAGACCGAGGAATATCTGGCCTCAAAGGTCGAAACCATGCTCGCAAAGGTTCTCGGTGCCGGAAATTCCGTGGTTCGCGTTTCGGCAACAATCAACACCGAAGCCGCAACGATGACCGAGGAGCGATTCGACCCGGAGGGTCAGGTTCCACGACAGGAGGTCACGGTCGAGGACAGCTCCTTCACTAATGAAAGCAGTGCGGAGCAGACACAAGGAGCAGGGGTCGCGGCGAATACAGCAACCCAACCGGCTCAGGCGAACAAGCCCGGCCCGACGAAGGCAAGCAATACCTCCCGCTCGTCCAAGACACAGAGCTACGAGATCAATAAAACTCTCACGAACACGGTTAAAAACCCCGGTGAAATCACAAGGATCACCGCAGCAGTGTTCCTAGCGGAAAAATCCTCTGAGACCGGTGAACTCACTCCTCGCACACCCGAGCAGATCAATGAACTTCGCAGTATGGTGATCAATGCCTTGGGCATAGAAGTTCCAAAGAACGAAAATCCTGCCTCTTTTGTTTCCATCAAGGAAGTGGCCTTCCCATCATCCGTGGCTGATGACCCCGCATCCTTCCTTCCGGCCGCCAAGAACCTCAAGGTTTCTCCGGAACTTCTCAACTCACTCATCCGCCAAAAACCGGAGAATGTGGGAGCCACCCTGCGCGAGTGGCTCATCGACAAAAACAACTCCTAAGCCATGCCTACCGCTGAATTTGAAACGATGTCCAAAACGCAGAAACTCGCTGCGTTTTTCATCATTGTTGGCCCCGACTTGGCTCCTGAGCTCATGAAGCAACTCCGCGACCCGGAGATCGAAGCCGTGGCTCGCGAAATGGCCACGATGGATGTCGTGGATTTCAAACTCCAAGAGAAAATCCTCGACGAATTTTGCGGCCTGATCGGCGATGGGCTCTCCACAGCCCTCGGCGGCATGTCATTCGCCCAGCGTGCGCTGGAGGCCGCGCGAGGACCTCAGGCGGCTTCAAGCATCCTTCTACGGGCTCTTCCTGCCAGCAATTCGATCGATGCCGTCCGCGAACTCAGCCAGATGGATACGCGGCAGATTTTCAATATCATCAAAAACGAGCAGCCGCAGACCGTCGCATTCATTCTTTCCTATCTCGATGCCCGTCAGGTTTCGCAGATCATCCCCTTGTTTTCACCTGAAGCCCGCGAGGAAATCGTAGAGCGATTGGGAACCATGGATTCCATTTCGAGCGAACTCATCAACAAGGTGCTGCGCAGTCTCGGCAAGCACCTCTCCAGCGGTTCGCAGCAATACAGCATGCACAAACGCGGCGGCGCACAGGCAGCCGCGCAGCTCCTCAAGTCCCTCGACAAGGAACTCAGCAAAAATCTCCTCGGCCGCATCGAGGAGCGCAACGCCGAACTCGGCGAAGCGATCCGCAAACGGCTTTTCAATTTCGAAGATATCGCCAGCCTCACTCAACGCGATGTGCAGCGCCTGCTGCGCGATGTGGAAACGCAGGAACTCGCCGTGGCGATGAAAAACGCATCCGAGGCCGTCAAACGCGTGTTCTTCGGTGCCATGTCGAAACGCGCTTCAGAGTCACTCAAGGAAGAAATCGAAATCCAGGGCCCCGTCCGCAATAAGGATGTTGAGGCAGCCCAGGACCGCATCATCGCCCAGATCATGCAACTCTCCGAGGCTGGAGAGATTGATATCTCCCAGGAGGACTCCAGTGAATCCGCAGGCTAGAGCGATCGACTTCACCGCCGTGCCGGTGGCCATCACCATCATGCAGGGGATTCTCCCTGCGATGGAAGAGCCCATCGATACCCGCGTGAGTCTCGAGGAACACGAAGCCGCTTGTCAGGAGGCCTACAACCGGGGCTTCCATGAGGCCACCGAGGCGCTCACAAACCAGATCGCCGAGCAGCGCGCAGAAGTCGCTCAGCTGCAAGATGCCGTGTTCAAGAACCTTGCCGCACAGTCAGAAACCCTCGCCCACGAGGTTTCCCAGATTTTGCCGGATCTCATTCTCGAGATCACCCAACGAGTCCTCGCAGGCTTCAAGCCCGATGCGGACACCGTTCGCAACACCATTTCCGAGACCCTCGCCGAAGTAGCCCCCGGCTCGACCGATGTGGAACTACGGCTCCATCCCCAAGACCTCGCATTGGTCCGAGGAGTCGATGCCGAGCTGGAGCAGAAATACCCAGGTATTAAATTGACCGCTGACCCCGAACTCACGCCTGGCGACTGCGTGGCAAAAAGCCGGTTCGGCATGATTGATGCTCGCGTTCTTACGAAACTTCAAAATGTAGCGCGCTCACTCAAATGAACCAAGGATCGCCCATTCTGCCCACGCTGATGCAAAATCTGCGCGGTCGCATTGAATCCACCACCCCGCTGGTGAGAATGGGCGAGGTCGTGCAAGTTACGGGTCTCGTGATCGAGTCGGTGGGGCCAAATGTTTCCCTTGGCGACATCTGCGAAATCCGCTCCCCCCGACTCAACGGCCTGCAAGCCGAAGTGGTCGGCTTCCGCGACCACCGCGTGCTCCTCATGCCCCTCGGCGAAATGCAGGAAATCCACGCCGGCTGTGAAGTCGCTGCCACGGGCCGCGCCGCAGGCATCAATGTCAGCGACGCCCTGATCGGCCGAATCATTGACGGCATCGGCCGCCCGATCGACGGCAAAGGCCCGCTTCCTGGCGGCACACTACGGCCACTCCATTGCCAACCGCCCAATCCCCTCACCCGCCAGCGGATTCTCAAGCCATTCCAAACTGGCGTGAAATCACTCGACCTTTTCACTCCCGTGGGTCGCGGTCAGCGTCTGGGTATTTTTGCAGGCTCGGGAGTCGGCAAATCCACCCTCCTCGGTATGATTGCCCGTGGAGCCGAGTCAGATATCAATGTCATCGCCCTCATCGGTGAGCGTGGGCGCGAACTCCGTGAGTTCATCGAAAAAGACCTTGGCCCGGAAGGCATGGCGCGCTCGATCATTGTCGTCTCTACCTCCGACCAACCAGCCCTCATCCGCCGCCGCGCCGCACACATCGCCACAGCCATAGCCGAGCATTTCCGCGACGAAGGCAAAAAAGTCCTCTTCATGATGGACTCCGTGACCCGCTACGCCATGGCCCAGCGCGAAATCGGTCTGGCCGTGGGAGAGCCGCCCACCAGTCGCGGCTACACGCCCTCTGTTTTTTCCGTCCTGCCCCGCCTGCTCGAGCGCACCGGCAATGCCGAGAAGGGATCGATCACCGCTCTTTACACTGTTCTGGTGGATGGTGATGACATGAACGAACCCATCGCCGATGCCGTGCGAGGCATCCTCGATGGCCACGTGGTTCTCAGCCGCGCCCTCGCCACTGCGAATCACTTTCCGGCGGTGGATGTCTTGGAGAGTGTGAGCCGTGTGACCCTTGAAATCTGCTCGAAGGAGGAACTGCAATCCATCGGCACAGCGCGTGACCTCCTTGCCGCCTACCGCAAAAACGAGGATGTCATCACCATCGGTGCCTACACGAAAGGCAGCAATGCCCATGTCGATCTGGCGATCGAGAAAACCCCACTCCTCCGCAACCTCCTCCGCCAACCCATCGAAGACAAATGGACGAGGGATAAAAGTTTCAACGAACTCGCTAAAATCGTCGCATGATCAGGAAAAAATACAGTCTCCAGACCGTGCTCGACCTCCGCGAGAAGGCCAAAGACAAGGCCTCGGAAATCTTTGCCGCCGCCGTGCGTGACCGCGACCTCGCTGCTGCCCGCGTGGCCGAAGCCACAGCCCGCTTGGAGGAACTCACCCGCATGATCAGTGGCGAGCGCTTCCCCGCCTGGGTGCGCGAACAAGGCTGGAACGCCCTTAACGCCCAGCGCGATCTCCTTCGCACTCTTCAAAACCGCCTTGCCCAAGAGGAGCAAAAGGTCGACGCCAAACGCGAACTCCTTATCGTAGCCGACCGCGACCACCAGCTCGTGCTCAAACTGCGCGAAAAATGGCTCGCCAACGTCCAGCTCGAAGCCGCTCGAGCCGAGGAAAAACAACTTGAAGACTTTGTTACCGCAACCCGCTTTCTCCAAACAGCCATCCCATAAATGAACGCCAACACACCCACACTCAACCCGTTCTCCGAAGCCGACCAGAAGCCATCCTCCAGCTGGGGTCTGATCCTCCTCGCCGTGATCCTCGGCACAGCCACCGCCGCAGGCGTCCTCCTACTGCGGCTTCGATCAGCACGTAGACCCCACTGCGGGCGGCGGCGGCGGCGATCTCCTCGCCATAACGCGCAATCACGGCCTTGTTGGCGGTTACTATATGCCAATATCGTCAAACTCCTCGCGACGATGAAGGCCGATATCGTCGCCAAAATCCTCGGCGAAATGGCCAAAACCAAAGACCCCACCGCCCCAGCCGACTCAAAAACCACACTCGCCAACCGCGCCGCAGTCATCAGCGACCAACTCCGCCTCTTCAAAAACGAGACCACCCAAGCAACACGATGACCTCCCCGCTTCCAACTCCGCAGACGAAGTCCGGTTCGCTGGAAGCCCGCAACTTAGACAGTGCAGGGCTTTTTCCGTTCTCTGCCGTCCCTAATGGATCAGCTCAAAAAGAGGTCATAGAGGAAATCGACTCTGAAATCGCTCAAGAAAAATCCGAAGCCGACGCGACCTACTCCAACATTCTCGATACAGCTAAAAAAACAGCCGATGGCATGGAAAATGCTACGAAAGAGGATGAGATGATCTCGCTCGCTACATTTGACGAAACGCAAGGGGCCGCGACTCCAAACATGGGTCGCGAGTCTACCATCACTTCGGTGAACCGCCTTGCTTCAGTTGCTTCGCTCGATCGCTCTGCTATCACAGCCGTTTCGGGTTCCAATTCAGAATCCGAATCCAACTTCTCTCAACTTACATCCGGCAATCCCTCGGCAGCCATACCAATAGACACTCGTTCCAACTCAGCAAGCCCATCTGCAAAGGCTTCTGCCCTTTTTAAAGCCCTTCCACCGGAGCTTGAAAAATTCAAGCAATCAGGCCAATCCCAAATTCAACTCGACCTACCCGTGGGCGATGGCGAGTCGGTGCGCATTCGCCTCAATATCCGAGCAGGGGAAATCCGCTCGACTTTCATAACGGAATCTCCCGAGCTCCGCGAAGCTCTCCAAAAAGCTTGGCCGGAATTTACGGCAACGCACCGGACTCCAAGCCTCCAATTTGGAGAATCCAATTTCCAAGACGGTCTGACTCGTCAAAATAACACCCCTTTTGATCAAGGAAACCGACGCCAGTATCAACCGGATTCAGATATTGCCGCTCTAGCTAGCAAACCAACATCCACGAGTATCAAGCAACCCGCCCCCGTTCATCAAAACCCTGCCAATTCGATCCGACAGGGCAAAGTCAACCTCTGGGCATAATTTCTAAAAAATGGCTATTTCATCCGTAACCCCAAACCCATCCACTCAAGCCAAAGACCCGATCACAGGCTTGGCGATGCAAAAAAATACCGGAAAACAAATGCTTGGAGCGGATGATTTTATGAAGCTTCTGACGACGCAATTGACTTCCCAGGATCCGATGAATCCGATGAAAGACACGGAATTCATTTCGCAAATGGCGAATTTCACTTCGCTGGAGCAAATGCGCACTCTCTCGAAGTCCTTTGAATCCTTCACAACCGACCAAAAACTTGCCTCGGCACCTTCGTATCTTGGCCGACAAGTCACAATTACCGATGCAACCGGTGATACAACAGGCATAGTCGAAGCGATCAAGCTCAAAGATGGCAAGCCCGCTATCGTCATCAACGGAAAAACTTACGAAACAAAACTGATAACAGGTATTTCCACACCTCCACCCCCGGCAGTCCCTGAAACCCCCGCTTCCAACACCACAATGTCGGCCGCGACACAACCTTGAAAACATTGCCGTAAACCAACAAACTAAATAATCTTATGGCACTCCTAAACTCCTTTAATAGTGGCGTCTCCGCCGTCAAAACCTTTAGTAAAAGCCTCGAGGTCATCGGTGACAACATTGCGAATGTGAATACAACGGGTTTCAAGGGATCCCGCGTTACGAATCAGGACAGCTTCAGCGAGACACTCAATCGCTCCGCCCCTGCGAACGGAGATATTCCCGGAGCAAATACGATGCAAATTGGCCAAGGGACAAGCGTTGCGAGCGTGAGCCAGCGTTTTACACAAGGCGTTCTGAGCACGACCGGAGGGCCGGCAGATTTAGGTATTTCGGGCAAAGGGTTCTTTAAGGTTCAAGATCCTGAGAATCAAAATTTTTATTATACTCGAGCTGGTGATTTTCGCCTTGATAATACCGGCAACCTGCTGACAAACGACGGAATGAATGTGATGATGGGCACTGGAAAAGTCGTTATTCCTCCAACCGCAGGAGGGAACCCTCTTCAGTCCTACAAGATCGATAAGAATGGTGAAGTCTCAGCATATTATGCCAACGGCACAGCAGCTACAGCCATCGGCCAAATCCTCCTCACCTCCTTCGCGAATCCGAATGCTCTAGAGCGCATTTCTGGAAACCTCCTCACCAATCCCGGTGGGGAAGCCGGCGGCGCTGGCGCAGCGGGAGCCACTGAAGCCACAACGACCAACGCCACGCTCTTCGGCGACATCATCCAAGGCACACTGGAACTCTCCAATGTCGACTTGACCCAACAATTCTCTGACCTCATCGTCGCTCAGCGTGCTTTCCAAGCGGGTTCGCGTGTGATTACCGTCTCCGACTCCGTGATGGAGGAGATCGTGAATCTCAAGCGCTAAGCGTCTTAATTTAAAAAACAAAACAAACAATATGCCAGCCAACGAATCAGATACAGCCAACCAAAACCTTGCCGCCCCGAAGAAATCCGGGAATCCCTTGATGCCGATCATCGCCGTCGTGATTCTGGTTCCTGCTTTGGTCTATGGCGTCATGGATTTTGTCATCTTGCCCAAGCTCAAAGCGGCGGCAGGCACTGCCAAACACGCAGATGATCATGGCGCGAAGACTCCGAAAACCGTTTCAGCTCTTGGCGAACACACTGCGGAATTTGGTGGACTTGTCGTGAACCTCTCTGGGACGGGAAGCTCCCGCTATCTGCGAACCAATTTCAAATTGGCCAGCGCGGATGCCAAGATCAGCAACATCATGAAGGAAAATGAATCCCCGTTGCGCGATGCGGCGATCACGATTCTTTCCTCCCAAGCGCCATCCGCATTGGATAACCCTGGCGGACGTGAGGCTGTGCGCAAACAACTAATTGCCAAGTTTAACAGCCTCCTCGGAGCCGAGGTGATCGACCAAATTTATTTCTCCGAATTCGTGATCCAATAACAGCGCGTCTCGTAGCGCTTTTCCACCCTTATACCTGATATGGCCGGAACTCTTAACCAATCCGATATCGACAGACTCGTCGCAGAAGCGGCGCAGTCTTCTGCTCCATCGATTTACCGCTTCGACGGCTCACGATTTCCGACCGCCAATCAGGTTCAACCCAAGGCGTTCGACTTCCGCACGCCGATCCACTTGGCTGAGGCGGAAATCCGCCGCATCCGAACGATCCATACCGGCTTTATCTCAACGATTTCCGCGCGTTTTTCCTCGCTTCTGCGTGCGGACATGAGCCTGAAACTGGCAAAGCTCACGACCATGCCCTACGGGAAATTTGCGGAGTCGATGAAGAACCCGACCCATATTTCCTTGTTCAAGGTCGATCAGCTTCCCGGTATCGGAATTCTGGAAATTCATCCCCGTCTGGCTATTAGCATGACAAACCGCATGCTGGGCGGCCGCGGCAGCACCTCTGACGAAGAGCGCTACCTCACCGAAATCGAAATCGCCCTCCTCGAGGAAATCGTTGATATCATTGTCAACGAATGGTGCCGCCAGTGGAAGGACGAGCGCCAATATAGCGGGCGCCAGATCGGCCACGAGAACAATCCGCGTTTCCTTCAAGCCTGCTCAAATGATACTGTCATGCTCGCCCTCACGATCGAGGCGCTGGCAGGCGACAATGTGGAACTTATCCAAATCGGAGTGCCCTACAACATGCTTGAGCCAATCGCGAAAAACATGCACAGCCGCCGCTCGCGCGATTTGCAGGTTCAGCCCGACATCAAGCCCCAGCAGTGGCGCAGCTCCTACAACCAAATTTCCGTGCCCCTCGTCGCCGACTGGGAAGTGCCTGGCGTGAATGTGAGCGATGTCCTCCGCCTTCGAGTCGGAGATGTGCTGGAAATGCCGAAAACCACTCTTAACAATACCCGCGTCCGCATCGCCAATGCGCCACGTTTCAGTGCGCAAGCAGGCTGCGAAAACGGCCATGTTGCCATCCAAATCACTTCCGAAATCCAACCTGCCCAAAAACAATGAGCACCATCAACGACGCCAAAAACCTCTCCGTCATCCTCGATGTCAAAGTCGATCTCACCGTCCGCATCGGATCCTGTATGCTGCCAATGAGAGATGTCGTGGAGCTTGGAGCGGGAACTGTGCTCCAACTCGACCAACTTGCCAGCGAACCAGTAGGCCTTTATGTGAACGACAAACTCATCGCACGCGGTGAAGTCGTGGTGGTGGACGAGAATTTCGGCATCAAAATCACCCAGATCGTCGGAGACGCGGCATGAGGAACTTTGCGTGGAGGCTCGCCCTCGTGGCGGCTCTCGCATGTCTCCAATTCCCACTGCTCCAAGCAACGGAGGAGCCAGCAAGCGCCCTGTCGGCTGAAAATTTCGCCACACCTGCGCCTGCCCAGAATACTGAAAGCGCAAATCCGACAACCCCTTCGGACTCGGCTAGGCCTTCAGCAACACCCGCTGAAAAGAAATCGATCACACCCGCAACGCCCGGAATGAATGAGTTTGGGCGCTTGCTTGGCTATATTACCCTTTTGGCTGCACTCGCCGGCGCGGCGATTTATCTCATTAAATTCGGTATCCCACTGCACCGCAACCGCTCCAAAGAAGAACGCAAGCTTCAAGTCTTGGAGATGCGCCCGCTCGGAAACCGCCAATTTCTTATCGTAGTGGGCTACGATGACACTCGCATGCTGCTTGGAGTGACGCCGGGAAAAATTGATTATCTGTGTCCACTGGACTCCGTTTCAACAAATCCAGCGGATTTTGCCCAACTCATCGCCCAATCCGAAAAAAAAGGA
>JAPLTI010000211.1 GCA_026398285.1 Verrucomicrobiota bacterium | reverse complement strand
AATACCTCCTCAAGCGAGCCGTCGAAGGATTACTTCCGCACGACATCATCTATCGGAGCAAAAAAGGCTTCGGCACGCCGGTGGGAAGCTGGCTCCGCAGCGGTCGCATCGCGCCTGAGGCAAATTCGCCCCTGCTTCGCGAAAAGCTCTCCGCCCACCTCGCCGGGCAATCGGATGAACGCCTCTTCCTCTGGTGTGAATATGTTTGGCAACAGTGGCAGATGAGAAATTTTCCGTGAAACGCGTCCTCCATATCATCGACAGCCTCCACCTCGGAGGGGCACAGGAGGTTGTTCTGAATCTGGCGACCTGCGGCAGTGCCCGCTTCCGTCACGAAGTCGCCACGATGCACGGCCACGGCATTTATTGGGACAGACTCAGGCAGGCCGGTGTCAAAGTCCACTCGCTCTCCCCGCACAAATTAGTCCCCCTCTATCTCGCCTCGATCCCATGGCGCCTGCGTGCGGATAGGCCGGATATCCTCCACTGCCACCTCATCCCCTCCAATATCATCGCCAAGCCACTGGGTGCCCTGCTTGGAGTTCCAGTGGTCATCAATCACGACCACACAAACGACACCCGCAGGGCTGATAGTCGCCTCCTCCTCGCCTTGGACCGCTTCTCAAACCGCTTTGCCAGCCACATAGTCGCCGTTTCGGCCTCATGTAGAGAATTTTTGATCGCCCGCGAATCCATCCCCGCGAGCGATGTCACCCTTGTGCCGAATGCCATCGACCTCCGCCGCTTCAGTCCTTCAGCTGCACGGCGCGATCAAGTCCGTGTTGAGCTCGGGCTGCCCGCCTCCGCGCGCGTTGTTGCCGGCGTCGGTCGGCTCAATCCCCAGAAGAACTTCTCCCTCTTTCTCGACATCGCAGCGCAACTCGCCCCGCGCTTTCCCGATCTTCACTTTCTCCTCGCGGGTGATGGACCGGAGGAAAAGATGCTGCGCGAAAAGGCAGCCGCTCTCGGCATCTCGGATCGTGTCACCTTCTCGGGCTACGTGGCCGACACCCGCTTGGTCTATCTCGCGGCCGATGTCCTTCTCATGCCATCGCGTTACGAGGGCCTGCCAATGACGCTCCTCGAAGCCATGGCCATGGGGCTTCCTGTCGTGGCCTCGCAGCTTGATGGCATCGCCGAAGTCATCGGCGACGGCCGCGAGGGATTCCTTGTCCCTTCAGACGACGCGTCCCTCTTCGTCCAACGCACGGCTGCCTTGCTGCAAGACGCCGAACTTTCCTCACGCATCGCGCAAAATGCCCGAGCCAAGATCGAAGCCAGCTTTTCCGTTGAGCGAATGACCTCCGCGGTGGAGGAAATCTACGACCGTTTCCTGCCATGAAAATTCTCGTCCTCTGCTACGAATATCCCCCGGTCGGCGGGGGTGGGGGACGTGTGGCGGCATCCGTTGCCGAGGGGCTTGTGTGCAATGGTCACGAGGTGCGCGTCGTCTCCGCCGGTCTGCGCCACCTGCCCCGCGAGGCCGAGATCAATGGAGTCACTGTGCTCCGCCCGCAGTCTTTCCGCAGGCGTGAGGATACCTGCTCGGTGCCGGAGATGGCACTTTATCTTCTCACAGCCTTCCTCCCCGCTTGGAAGCTATGCCGCAATTGGAAGCCGGATGTCATTCATGCCCACTTTGTCGTTCCCACCGGCACATTGGCTTTCGTCCTGCATCAACTCACCGGCATCCCCTATGTGCTCACAGCCCACCTCGGCGATGTTCCCGGTGGCGTGCCCGAGCAAACAGATTCCCTCTTCCGTGTTCTCGGGCCGTTCATCCAACCGATCTGGAACAAAGCCGCCGCAGTCACCGCCGTGAGCGGATTCGTCGCCGGCCTCGCCGCAAAAAATTGCGGTGTTCGACCCAAAGTCATTCTCAACGGGGTTCCTATGATTCCTCCGCCAGCGACCCTTCAAGCGGGAAATCCACCGCGCATCGTCATGCTTGGGCGTTTGAGTATTCAAAAAAATCCGCTCCTCGCGATTCAGGCTCTCGACCTTGTCAAAGACCTGCCCTGGCACTTTGAGGTTATTGGCGAAGGCCCCCTCTGCGAATCGATGCGAAATCTCGTGCGCTCGTGCGCTCTGGAGGATCGCGTCACCTTTTCGGGTTGGCTTGCAGGGGAGGAGGTTTCCAAACGCCTCGGCATGGCGGATGTTCTCCTCATGACATCCACTTCCGAAGGACTTCCCATGGCGGGAATTGAAGCGCTCAGGCATGGTTTGGCCATCGTGGGCAGTCGCATTGGCGGGTTGAGCGATTTGATCGATGACGGCGTAAACGGCCTCTTCTGCGATCTCACGCCGCAGGCTTTCGCCCACAGTCTTCGCTCCATACTGACTGATAGCGACTCACTCGTTCGCATGCGGCGCGCATCGCTTTCAAAGGCCCTCGCATTCAATCTGCCCGACCGTGTCAGGGATTACGAAGCCCTGCTCGGCGCTGCGGCCTCGAAGTTGGGATGAAGCCGCTTCTGCGCAGTCTGGCTTTTTGTGCGGTCACTCTTGCATGCGTTCTGCTCACCGCCGTCGTATCGGGGTATCCAGTCTGGTTTTCAAAAATGTGGCGCGGCCTTCTCGTCATCGAGTCGCCGATTCCTCAAGCCGATGCCATTCTCGTCCTCGGCGGCGAGTCGCAGGCGCGTCCAGTTGCCGCTGCCAAGCTCTACCGCGAGGGAGTGGCGTCGAAGGTTTTTATCATTGGTAGGGGTGACCACGAAACCAATCGCCGCGCACTTTTGAGCGGTGGGGTGCCTGAGGATCGCATCACCACCGAAAAGGAATCGAAGTCCACGCTAGAGAACGCCGACTTCGCCAAGCCTCTTCTGGAGGCCGCCGGCGTGCGGCGCGTTTTGTTGGTCACCTCTTCCTTCCACGCCCGCCGTGCCTTGGCGACCTTCCAACAACGCAATCCCGGAATCGAATTCGGCGTCACCACCTCGCGAATCGGATGGTGGGATACCCCTCCAGGTCGAAATCAAGAGGATGAGTGGGCCCGGATCGAAATGTGGAAAATTCCGGCGTATTGGATATTCCACGGCATCACCCCATGGGTTAAAAGCTCCTCGTCGGCTACCGACCGCTAATTCCATGCCATCCATCCTCTTCATCAATCGCGTCTATCCCCCCGCATCCGGTGCGACGGGAGAAATGCTCCGCGACATCGCTGAAGCCCTCGCTTCGCGGGGATGGGAGGTTTCCATTCTGACAACGGGCGAAACCGGCGAACCAAAGATGGCAACCCGGCGGGGCGTTCCCATCCACCGCGCCGGCGCAGCGCTTTCGCGCCGCAGCGTCAATCTGCGAGCCTCGAGTTATTTTGTCATGATCCCGTGGTTGCTTTTTCGAGCGCTGCTCCTGCCGCGCACGGATTTTGTGGCGACCATGACGGACCCTCCCATGCTTGCCGTGCTTGGGCCGATGATTGGTTTTTTCAAGCGCAACAAGGTCATTCATTGGGCGCAGGATCTCTATCCCGAGGTTGCAGAGGAACTGGGTGTCCTGCCGAAGGGGAAGCCACTCGTTGCTTTGCTGCGCTTGCTTTCCAGCGAGGCATTGAAGCGCTGCGATGCGGTCGTGTCCATCGGTCGCTGCATGACAAGCCGTCTGGTCCAGCGTGGCGTTTCTTATGCACGAATTTTCAATATTCCGAACTGGGCACCTCCCGTGATGCCGATTGACCATAAAAACAATCCGTTCCGCCGTGAAAACCACCTCGAAGGAGACTTTGTGGTCGTTTATTCGGGAAACATGGGCCTCGCCCACGATTTCGACGCCGTGCTCAAGGCCGCCGAAATTCTCCAAGGTCGGCATATCGTTTTTCTCATGATCGGCGATGGACCCCGACGAGCGGAGGTTCAGCGCGCCGCTGCTGCAAAGGGTCTCTCAAACATCCGATTCCTGCCTTCCCAGCCTTCGGCCAAACTCTCGGAAAGCCTCTCGGCGGGGGATGCCCACCTCGTCACCATGCGGCCGAACCTCTGCGGCCTTGTGGTTCCCAGCAAAGTTTACGGGGTTCTTGCTGCAGGGCGTCCCTGCCTTTTCATCGGTCCGGCGGACTCGGAGGCTGCGCGGTTGATTTCCGAGCAGGATGCCGGGCTTGTCATCGACCCCTCAAAACCGACCGACCTAGCAGGCATCCTTCTTGATTGGGCTTCAGACCCTGTCGCCCATGCCGCTGCCTGCCGCCGCGCCCGAATCGCGGGAGCCTCCACCACCAGTCAAAATGCCGCTGCGGACTTCGAGGAAATGCTGCGTTCTTTACTGCACTAAAAAATGG
>JAPLTI010000079.1 GCA_026398285.1 Verrucomicrobiota bacterium | reverse complement strand
GGAATCTCCAACGCCACGATTTCAGCCAGCAATGCCGGAGGAACGGGCGCGAAAACACTCGCGATCACCGTGGCGCCGACGGTGCCAGTTATCACCAGCGCCGCGAGCTTGTCAGGCAAGGAAGGCTCCGCCTTGATTTACCAAACCACCGCTTCTAGTTATCCGAGAACCTATGGCGCCACCGGCCTCCCTGCTGGGCTGACGATCAATCCCACAAGTGGACTCATCAGCGGGGTTCCAGCCACCGCAGGCAATTTCACCGTGACCATCTTGGCCACCAATGGGGCCGGGACGACCAGTAAGACGCTTGCGCTCGGCATCATTCCTCTGCCACCGGTCATCAGCAGCGCGGCAACAGCCACCGCAAAGGTTGGCAGCTCGTTCAGCTACCAGATCACAGCCACAAAAAATCCCACGGCATACAGTGCGATGAATCTGCCTGCTGGTCTGAGCGTCAACTCCCAGACCGGCGTGATCAGCGGAACGGTAACATCGATTGACGGAATCTCCAACGCCACGATTTCAGCCAGCAATGCGGGAGGAACGGGCGTGAAAACACTCGCGATCACCGTGGCACCGACGGTGCCAGTCATCAGCAGCCCCACAAGCGCTACGGGAAGGCAGGGGATTTCATTCAGCTATAAAATCACCGGCACGAACTATCCGAGAACCTATGGCGCCACCGGCCTGCCTGTCGGGCTAACGATCAACGCAACAAGTGGGGTCATCAGTGGGGTTCCAACCGCCGCAGGCAACGCAACGGTTACCATTTCAGCCTCCAATGGGGCAGGCGCGTCCAAGAGCACTTTGACGCTCGGTATCGTCACTCTCAAACCGGTCATTAACCTCTCATCGATCGCTTCAGGAATTCTCCGTGCGGTCCATCCGGGCCATGTGTTCACGGCAAGTGGCGGCGCTGGCGGAAATATCTGGTCCTTGATCGATGGCTACCTGCCGCCTGGCATGACATTGAACGCCACCACTGGGGCGCTTGCAGGCACGCCAACAAATGCCGGAGCGTTCACTTTTGTGGTCGGGGTGCGGGATTCGACAGGTCTCAAAGATGAATTGGAGGTTGTCCTGGAGGTGGAGAATTCTCTTGCGAGCTTCACTGTGGGAGATGTTCTTTCGGCCATTCCGGGCGGCGGAGCGGCGCAATCCGCGGGTAATGCGACTTGCTCTTTTGATTACAACCCCAGCGGGTCCAGTTGGATTGCTGGAGTCTCGGAGGAGGATGTCTTCTTTGCCTCCATGAACAGCTCCAGCGGTTGGCGTCTGGGAATCGGAAAAGGCGGACAAGTTTACTCCCTGCGGGGATCATTTGGCGAAGCGATCCCGCCTCAACGCGTAGACGCCCCTTGGGTGGACGAGGCGTGGCAATTTGTTGCGACCAGTCTTGATTTGGTCAGCCCGGTCCACGAGTTTCAAAGTGCAGGCTCCGCTCAGCGCCTTCTTGGGTTTCCCATTCAATTTTTTATCCACCAATCGGGCATCTATCGGGGTTCCCTCGCGGGCAACAGCTTGGTCGGTTCCCCGTCCATCCAGTTTTACTCGCCGATCCTCAAAAAACACTGGAACCCGGCCACAAGAACACTGTCACTCGTCAGTTGGTCTCAAATGGCCCGCAGTCCAAATGTGTGGAAATCCGGCATGTTGACCTACGCCTCTTACCGGGATCTCGGGAATGGCGCGATCGAGGTGACCAATTTTGTCACCAATTTCGGTGACCAAGACCTCACATTCATCAACACACCTTGGGGCGGCGCTCGGCCGTCAACTTTTCCAGAAACCATTTTGTCCCAGCGGGCAGGCACCTGGAGAATAGCCTCGCAGGGACCGAATGGTACAAACACGCCAATCTTTGCTCGAGACACGGGTGGCTGGCAGGCGTGGGTGCAAAAATCCACTCAAGAGAAAAGTGACTCGCTGGCTGTTGTTTTCGGAAATCAACCCCTGCCAAGCGTATCCGATCAGGATTGGAAACGTTTCTGGACCATCCTGACCTATGGGTTGACCCATGTCGGCCGCGACTACGCAGTATCATCGATTCAAAACAATATCAGGCTCCAAGCCGGCCAATCCCTTGCCTGCCGTTGGCACCTGGTGCTTGGGCCGTTTGGGCAAACAAGGACCAAAGCATCCGCCTTGGCACCTCACGCCGGATTATGGACGCCGGAGACAGATGCCTCTGTCGTCAGCCCAGTCTGGATAACGGCTGAAACCCCCTCCAGCACCGGAACGGGGAGCCCGGCTTTTTATCTCTACGCGCAGCCTATTCCCGGAACGGTGCCGGTTTTTGCGATGGAAGACACGCGCACGGGTAGGATTTTTGCAACGCTGGATCCCTACGAATTGTGCCCCACCGCACCCTACCCAAATCCTTTGCCCGCGTCCCATGCACAGTATGCGCTCTATCAAAACCGAGTCGTTCACTATCAGTATCAAAGTCCGGGCCAGTTGAAGGAACTGTTGGGATATGCACGGCGTGAAGCATCTTCTAGTGGAAATACCATTAACATCTTGCTTCCAGGGGTGAATAATTCCAATTTGAGTTTGTGGGTCCCCAAGGCAAAAAATCCGTAATTATCTGAATAAAATAACTTTAATACATCATTCTTCTATTTAATAGCTGACAGTAGATGGCCGCCTAGGGCAAAATAGATCTTCTACAAAACAATATGATGAAGTCTGTAAATAATGGAAGCCGCCAAGCCAGTCTCAAAGTCATAGCTGAACAGGTCGGCGTTTCGATGATGACTGTGTCACGCACCTTGCGGGGAGAAACCACCGTTGCGGAGGAAACCGCCGCGAAAATCCGAAAGGTTGCGGAGACCTTGAAATACCGCCCGAACAAACTTGTCGAGGGACTGCGGACCGGAAGAACCTGCATGGTGGCGGCCGTGATGCCGGCCTATCTGGGATTTTACGAAGACGCCCTTCGTGGGATTGAAAGTTCACTCGACTTGAAGGGATGTTCCCTTGTTCTGAACCTCATTTCGCGCGACTTCGGGCGTGACGCCATGCGGGAGGAAATCCGTCGATTGCACAGGTGTCTCGAGTTGCGCGTTGATGGCATCATTCTTCGGCCAGTCAATGACGATGCGAATGCCGTGTATTTCAACGAGGTGGTGGATCGCGGTGTGCCACTTGTGGTGATTGATCGCAAACTACCCGACTTTGCCTGTGATTTTGTGGGCACGGATGATGTGGCCGGAGGCGAGGTGGCCGCGCAGAAGCTCATTCACAAAGGATG
Source organism: Verrucomicrobiota bacterium (assembly GCA_026398285.1). GTDB lineage: Bacteria > Verrucomicrobiota > Verrucomicrobiia > Chthoniobacterales > Terrimicrobiaceae > UBA967. The sequence continues at coordinate 2,762 of JAPLTI010000079.1, read as the reverse complement.
CCGGAGCCTTCTGGTGCTTCATGCCGGAGAAAAGGTGAGCACCAGTCGTGAGCGTCGTGACGGATTCCTTGCCACTGCCCGTGCGGCTGGAGTGAATGTCGAGGAACTCGACTGTGGAGGATTCAACCCTTCACCGGAATTTTTCAACCTCTATTTCCGCCAACCTGCGGCGCAGGGAGTCGATGGCATATTTGGAGTGAATGATGACATTGCCCGCGCCGCCCTGCGTGCCCTGCGCATTGCCGGGCGCTCCTGCCCTGAGCAAGTTAAGGTCCTTGGTTTTGGTCATCTGCCACAAAGCGACCCCGATGCTCCGCGTCTTGCCACTTTTGATCAGCATGTCGGCTTGATCGGCAACGAGGCTGTGAAGTTGCTGATGGAGCGCTTGGAGAATCCCGGCAAGCCTTACAAATCGGTTTACATACCGGTCCAATTCATCGAAGGCGAAACGGCCTGACAGTTTTATTACGCATAATGCAAAAACCGCACGGACAGAAAAACGACAATGGGGCAGCAGGCATCCACTCCGCATGGATGGAGGCGGCTGCGTTCGATTGGCGAGACGCCACGCCGCTTGGCAATGGGACGCTGGGGGCCTTGCATTTTGGCGGTCTTGCCCATGATCGTATTTTGTTCAACCACGAACGCTACTACGCCGGGGCCGTTACCCAGCCGCTGCCGGATATTTCGGACTCCCTCCCCGAGGTGCGGCGCCTGCTGGATGAAGGGGATTTCACCAAAGCAAACGACCTCTACCGCCACCGCTGGAGCGCTTGGGGATATGAGACGGATAGCGCCCATTACCTGCCGGGCCCGGTTCTGAACTGGCGCCAGGTCATTCCAGGCGCCTTTCGCTCCTACCGCCGAGGGGTTGATTTTGCATCAGGTGTCAGCACCATCGATTGGCTTCTCGAAGGCCAGACTTTTCGTCGCACGGGATTCACCTCCATGGCTGACGGGTGCTTTGTTTTTCAGCCGTGCGAAAAAGGCACGGCACCAGAGGAGGCGCTGGTCTGGTTCTGCCCACAGGACCTTTCGGAATCGCTCGACCATCACAATCAGGCTCTCAAATTGCAAATCCACCAAGAAACCACATTCGGCGTTCATGGGATGACCTCGGTCTTTCATGGTCCCGAGGCCGCCTCGTGCGCTGTGATTCTCCATTGGGGAGACCTTGAGGCCGCTCAGGTGGATGCCCACACCGTGAAGCTGAAGCCTCGTGCCGGTTGCCGTCTTTTGGTCTCCATGCTGGTGAATCCTTCGGTGGACGACATGCGCCGTGAAGTCGAGCGCCTCGCCGGGTTGTTTCCTCAAAGCGATCTCCAGGTCCGTCACGAGGTCATACATCGCGAACGCTACAACCGATGCGTGCTGAGTCTCGATGTCGAGGATCAGGATCTATCCAACGACGAGTTGCTCCTCAAGGCTTACCGTGGCGATGTGCCGGATGCGCTGCTGGCGCGCTTGGCGAATTTTGGCCGCTACCTTCTTATTGCATCAGCCTCCACCGGCACACTGCCCCCCAACTTGCAGGGAATTTGGAACGGCAACCACCAGCCGCCATGGTGGTGTGTTTTCTTCTTCAACGAAAACCTGCAGATGGCCCTCTGGCCTGCTCTTCCGGGTGGTCTTCCCGAGTGCGTGACCGGATTTTTTGACCTGCTTGAGGACAGGATGGACGACTTCCGCACCAATGCCAAAAACATGTTCGGTTGTCGGGGTATCCTTCCTCCGCTTTACATGTCACCCGAGTGTGGATTGAAAAAAAATCCGCAGGCGCATGTGCAATATTGGACCGGTAGCTCCGCATGGCTCGCACAGGTCTTCTTCGACTATTGGTTGCATACGGGCGACCGGGAATTTCTGAGCAATCGGGCGATTCCCTTTCTGCGAGAGGCCGCCGCATTCTATCAGGACTTTCTCGTTGAGGGGGCTGATGGAATCCTGCGCAACTACCCCGGAAACTCTCCGGAAAACGCACCGCTTGGACATTTCGATGTCAACGGCGAGCCGGCCAGGATTTGCGTGGACGCGACGATGGATGTCGCCCTCGTGCGCGAGTTGTTCGGTAATCTTGTGGCTGCGTTGCGTCTCGTCGAGGGCGACGCCTCCACGGATTTGCGCCGCTTTGAAGCGATTCTCAAAAAACTTCCCGCCTACCGCGTGAACGAGGATGGCGCAATGGCGGAGTGGATCGATGCCCGACAAAAAGACAACTACCATCACCGCCATCTCTCGCATCTCTATCCGCTTTTCCCGGGGTCCGAAATCCATGCGGGATCCGGTGCTTTGTTCGATGCGTGCCGCATTGCCGTGGAAAAGCGTTTAGTGGTCGGCTTGGCGGATCAGACCGGATGGTCATTGGCCCACATGGCCCACATCTATTCCCGCCTCGGCAAACCGGGGCGCGCCTTGGAGTCCCTGCAGCTCATGTGCCGCTCCATTGTGGGTGTGAATCTCTTCACCGCCCACAATGACCTTCGCGACATGGGAATCACTATGGATTTCCGTAAGGGGCCTCGTCCAGTCGTGCAGACCTAGGCCAACAATGGCGTCACCTCCGCCGTCTATGAAATGCTTGCCCATTCGACACCCGACACACTCCGCCTCCTGCCAGCCCTTCCTCTCAACTGGAAGAGTGGAAGCCTCAAAGGCCTTCGTTTGCGGGGTGGGGGACAACTTGAGATCCAATGGGATCGAAATGCCAACTGGTGGCAGGCCCGGTTCTCCGGACCTTCACGCCGCGTGATCACCGGTAAAAA
>JAPLTI010000088.1 GCA_026398285.1 Verrucomicrobiota bacterium | reverse complement strand
CTATGAATTCCACGAGAATCCAGGAAACATGACGCTCATTGCGCCCCGTTCACTAGCCGAGCAGGAAATCATCTGCCAGAAGCAGGCCAAGGCTGGAGAAACCTTCCGCATCCGAGCCACGCAGTTCGGGCTTCCCATCCGGTGGACCGGGCAATGGGAGAAAGCCGAAGCTCCGAGCGTGCTTGTGGACACAGCGCTCAGTTCACCATTCGCCATCTGGCGGCACAGCCACATCTTCAGCCCACATCGAGAGGGAGCCCTTCTCACCGACCGCGTCGAGTATCTGCTTAAGGGCGGCCTGCCCGGGCGGCTTGTGTCGCGTTGGATTTTGCCACTGGTCTTCGCTGGAATGTTCCGCTCCCGCCACGAGGCGACGCGGCGGCATTTCTCAAATCAATAGCAACGCTCGGGAATCAGCCCGCCGCGTAACTGCGTGAGCCTGCCGACAAAACGCTCCCAGGTCTCCTGGCCTGCCAGAATTTCAATCTCCACTCGCATGTAATAAACCGGCACCTCAGGATTCATGATGCGGGGAATGCGAACAGCATCCTTCTCGGTCGTGAGCACGGCATCAAGATTCCTGCGAGCGCAGCGGCGGATGAAGCGGTCGATTTCCTTTGTGGAATAGCGGTGGTGGTCGGCGTAGCTCTGCGTGAGCTCCAGTTCGGCGCCAAGTCCACGCAGGGCGGATTCGAAGCTCTCGGGCACAGCGATGCCGCTCAAGGAGCCGATTTTCAACCCTTGCAAAAACTCAAGCGGCTTGACCTCGCCGGTAGAGAAATTGCGCAGATGCTTCGGACGATGCGTGCACTCGATGATCTCAGCCGTGCGGTTGTAGCGGCGGATTCTGGCAATGATCTCCGAGTTGTCGCTGCCGTCGCACTTGGTAAGAAAAATGTGAGTGGCACGGCGGAGATTCTCGGGCGGCTCGCGCAGGGTTCCGCGTGGCAGCATGTATTCGTTGCCAAAGGGAGCCTGGCGGTCGATGAGCACAACCTCAAGACCGTGCCGCATTTTTACATACTGGAAGCCATCGTCCAAAATGAGCACATCAGAACCGAATTCCTTGATCGCGTAGATTCCGCTCCTCACGCGGTCGCGGTCCACCAGCACCACGACACCACGCAGGTTGTTTGCGAGCATGAAGGGTTCATCACCCGCCGTGCGGGAATCCAGCAGCAAGGAAACTCCGTCCGAAACCACGCGGGGCACGAACAGCGATTTTCGGCGCGTGAGTTTATCCGCGAGCCTCAAAAAAAACGGTCGCGGCACGCTCTTGTAGCCCCGGCTTAAAATGGCGACTCGCCGGCCGCCATCTTGAAGCGCCCTCGCGAGCATTTCCACCACGGGGGTCTTGCCGGTTCCGCCCACAGTGAGATTCCCAACACTGATGACGAGACAACCGTGCGAGTGGCTCCGAAAAATACGCCCTCGGTAAAGCGCCAGGCGGGCCTGCACGATGACAAGGTAGATTTTTGACAACCCGGAGAGTATCCAGCGCAGTGCCCCTGCCCGCCGCCCGTAGCGACGGTCCAGGATGACATCCATCGCGAAGGACTCGAGCCCCTCGATCCAACGCCTCATGCGATTTTCACCCCGGCATTGTCGGCGCGCACCACGATGGCGCAGGCGGATTCAAGTCCGCAGGCCGAGATCATGGCATTTGCCACCTTGTCCGGACGACGAAGCGCTACGCAAGCGATAGTCGATCCAGCTCCGCTCAGCCACCCCCCGAGGGCGCCCGCTGCGCATCCGGCGGCGATGACATCATCCAGAAACGGCATGAGTTTGGCGCGGTAGGGTTGGTGCAGGCGATCCTCAAAGCAGCCTGACAACTTACGATAGTCGCCGCTGGCAAACGCTCCGGCGATGGCCGCTGCGTTTCCAACCGAGAGCGCGGCATCGGAGAGGGGGATTTTCGCTGGAAGCACACCGCGCGCCTTGGAAGTCTCAAGCTCCATATCAGGAATCAGCAGAACAAAGGCCAGTTCCTCACCGACCGGATAACGCTGCAATGGACCGGCTTTGGGAGCGATGCAGAATCCCCCGAAGGCCCCAGGCGCGGCGTTGTCGGGGTGTCCCTCCAATTCCGCACAGAGCTTGAAGACCGCCTGCCGATCCAGCGGCTTGCCAGCCAGCGCGTTGAGTCCATGCAATACACCAAGTCGCACGGTGACGCTGCTGCCAAGACCGCGCGACCTCGGCACATCGCCTTCCACACTCCAGTGGAAATCAAATTTCTTCACTCCCGAGGTCTGAAAAAACAGATCCGCCGCAGCTTTGGCCATGTCGCCGGGATCGGTTCCTCTCCCACGCTCAACGGTGGTTGTATTGTAAATACGCAGGGCGATTCCCATTGCATCAAAACCAGGCCCCAGATTTGCCGTAGTAGCCGGCACTCGCACTCGAACGCTTTTCATTTCCTCAAGCATTCTCGAAAAAATCCGCATCCGGCAACGACAAACCCGAAAACCAATGTTTGCATCCGCCTGCTTTTTATTGCAGGGTCACTGCCCACAAATCAGGCATGGCAAACGATCAAACAACTCCCCAAAATGAAGTGATGAACGGCGACGAGGCGGCAGTCTTCCTCAAAATGCCCAAGTCCACACTCCTGAAACTCTGCAGCGAGGGGCAATTGCCCGGAGTAAAAGTCGGACGCCAGTGGCGGTTCAACAGGTTCGCACTGGAAAATTGGATGCGCGAACGCGATGGCGAAGCCACCAATCTGCCTGAAGAATCAGTGGGCGAACCAGCCGAGATCGATTTTCCTGCCAAGCTTCAAAAAGCCGAGTCCACCGTGGCTCGGCAAATCAAGCCAGTGGTCGAGGAAATGGTCGGCTCGGTCGGTGATGACGATTTCGATTCCGTCGGAGAAGTGCGTGAGATCGACGAATTCAGCGGTGTCAGCGAAGTGATCGAGCAACCAGACGAAGAAGAGGCTCCTGCCAAACCCACAGCTAAAGCCGCCCGCAAGACACCGGCTCGTTCCACCTCCGCCCTGGAGCTCATGGCGCAAATCTCTGAGAAATCGCAGAGCAAAAAATCTTCCAAAGCGGCTCCTGCCCCGAGAGAACCGAAGATTCGCAAAGCTGTTCAGCCCTCAGCATCTGCCCTCCCGGCATTCCGCGAAACAAACCGCGAGACCTCACACGACACCGATGCCGTGGAGATATCGCGCCCCTACAACAAGCCCGGAGCCGTTCCGGTTCCTCCTTCTCGCAATGGCGACCGCTCCGGTGGAGGCATGAACGCCTTTCGAAAACTCGCTTACTGGGTTGTGATTCTGGTCGTTCTTGGCGCCGCAGGATTTGGCATCAAAGAACTCCTTAATCCCGGCGAACCCGCCCCCTCGCCGCTTGCCCAACCGAAGCCGCAACCAACCATGCCCGTGTTGCCGGAATTTCAGGTTGTTTATAAACACAACGACAACGAGGAGCCCATCGCAGCTCAGGCAAACATCTCCGCCTCCGCGCCGATGCCTGCCGCTGTGACCGAAGCGATTTCCACACCTGCGCCTACGCCTATGCCTGCGCCGGTCGCACTTGTAGAGGCTCCGACACCGAAGCCTGTGACCCTGACGCCGGAAGTCCCAGCCCCACGCACAGCGCCTATTGCGCAAGTGGCGGCAGCACCTGCTCCCGACCAGAATCTGGAAGCTATCAACCGCCTGCTCCCAAGCCTCATGGAACTCCCCGGCTGCGTGATCACCAGCAACAAAAACGAAATACGCATCAAGTTTGAGGAAGGCATCTTCGCTTCAGGCTTGAAAGTGGATAAAAAAGGCCGCGAGCAACTCGCTCTCACAGGAGCTTTGATCGCCAAGAACGCTCCGGATTTCTGGCTCATCATCGAAGGCCAGACGGACGGCACTGCCATGCGCCAGCAGTCACCATTCCGCGATAACTACACGCTCGGACTTCGCCGTGCTGTGGCAGCCACGGAAGTCTTGCGCGAGGATAGCAACTTTCCCGCAGAGCGCCTCCTTGTGAGTTCGACCGGCGGCATGACCCAGCCTTTCTCGAGCGATGTCCCAAATGCCGCTGCGCGCAACCGCACAGTCATTCTCCGCCTCGTTCCGAAAACCGGCCCCGTTCCTCCCTCGATCCAGTAGGGAATTTTGCCAGCCAGACTCTAAGCCTGCTACTCCGCAGGCTCGGCGATTTCCCTTAGAATCATCTTCATCTGGTCGGGATGAATGCCGGGATGGATTGAGAGAATCCTGGCCATGAGGCCCGTGGCTACCGGGGCGGAAAAGCTCGTTCCCGCAATGGTGCGCATCGTTTTATCCTTCCAAGGCAAACGCGCCCGAACGCCTCCCAAAGCGGCGAACTCGACAAGCGATCCGGCACGCCTCTGGATTTGCCCGCTGGAAACCCCAGCAGCGGAATCCACCGCCACCACGCTTGAAAAATGCGCAGGCCAAACACGCACGGATGATCCGCCGTTATTGCAGGCCGCGACGATATGAACGCCGGCGAGATACGCGGCATCAATCCACGATTTGAACGACATGACGGTGAATGGCGACCCGCTCGCGCCAAAGCTGCAGTGGATGATGTGGTATCCGCGCGCTATGGCCTCCAATGCCGCTCGGCGAATGATTTCATCCCGACCGTAGGCCTCGCCGCCAAGAACGCGGAAGCTGCCGATCGTGACTGCGGGAGCGGTTTGAAGAAGCACAGATGCCACGGCCGTTCCATGACCAAAGAAATCCGTCCCGCCGGCATCATTTGGAGCCTCGCCATTTCCAGTAGTCGCAAAGCAAAGGTCGTCATCAAAGTGAGCCCCCTTGAATCCCGGATGAAGCCTTTCGATGCCGGAATCAAGCACCGCAATCCTCACCCCTCGCCCGTCACCACGCCGCATGGCATCCGGGAAGTCCTCCCAGCGAATGACTCCACTCATACCCCCGAGTTTGTGCCGCCTTGTATTCCGACTCCAGCGAGTTGCGAATCCATCAACTCGCCCCAGAGCGTGGCCGCCTGAGAGAGCGTTTCAAAATCCGAGTGCAGGAAGGCCTCCTTGTGCGTCACTTGGGGACTCACCTCGAAAAGAACGGCCGAAAAAACTCCCCTGCACCGCTGTGCAAAAAAGACCGGGATCGCAATCATGGCTTTTGTCTTCGCGCCGAGACGCGAATCGACATCCGGACAATACTCGCTCCGGCGTCCAACTTCAGCTTCGCAGATCGAGTCCTCGGTGAAAAAAACCATACTGATCAAGCCCGAGGTGAGGGGTTGACGAATCTCTTTGAGAAAAATTTCATAATGCTCCCCGATGCTGAAACAGGGACGGAGTTCGCGTTTCACATCGTCCACCAACCAGAGCGCTCCCTCATCCGCATCGGTGGCAGTCACCGCATCGCGCAGCAAATCAAATCCCCCGGCGCAGGGCCATCCACTCCACTCGCCCCGGCAGATCGCGCCAGCTTGCGCGTCCATCCAAGCTTCCATCACCAGGCCGGTGCCCTGCGGGAGCTGTATGCCCTCGGGCAATGCGGCTGCTGGAATGCTATAACGCGGGATTTCGCCCTTCATTCCTCAGCCTCCCGATCGCCACCCTTGGATTCCTGGAGCAGTGAGGCGAGGCGGGCCACGGCGGATGGATCAGACCTCAACTTGCCGAAAAGCTCTTGCACATCTAAAGGGGCAAGACGACCTGCAGCCATTTCCTGCATAGTTCCGTTGATTTCCTCTTCGTCAGAGTGACCAGCAAAACAAGCCAACGACTCGGCCCTCAGAAACATATCGAGAAGAAACTGGAACGGCGCATCGTCTGGGGTGGAATCAAAAGAAAGAGTAGCCATTGTTTTTCAGAGTGGTTCAACCATTTGACCGCAGACCTGTATCAAGTCCTCCCAGCTTGGTGATGCGCCTCTCTCCACATCGCGGAGCAAGGATTGGACATGGAGCTTCAGATCGGAGCGGAGGGACGAGAGATGGCGGCTCATCTTGGTATCCGACCAACCAAGTGATCTCGCGAGAATGCGTTGATCCACCTTGTGGCCATGCACCAAGTGGAGGAGCACGGCATCCGTGGCTGATAAGGCTTGAAAAGCCTGAACCAACGCCGAGCGCAAAGCCTCGAAAAGGTGTTCATCTTGAGCGCGGGTTTCAACCCACAAATCTCCCGCGACCAAGGCCTCTTGAAGCTCCGAGACGATGGCTCGATCCATTTTTTGCCCACGCATAAAATCATAGTATCGGTTTCTGGCCACTGCACTCATCCAGGTGGCGAGAGAACTGCGCCCTTGGCATTTATTGATCAGAGGCGGGCGACTCAGAGTTCCAACCAGACAATCACTCAGAACTTCGACAGCCAGAGTTTCCGCCTCGAGCGAAGAGGCACCAAGGTTTTGAAGGTATCCTTGAAGCAATGGAAGAAGCTCTGAATAGACGCGCGAAAGTTCTTCCATGTCTCCGCTCTGGCAAAGCTCGAGGCTTTTTTCAATAAACTCGTGTTGGGGGCCCATAACGATATCAGGAGTGAAGGTTAGTTTAAGGCTTCCGCTTTTGAAAATAGAATTACTGGCTTTTTTCAATGAGCCACTGAAGGTGTCCTGCGTCTGAGCTGATGGCTCGGAAAAAGGACATGAACTTTGAAAAGAATCCCGACGCACCATTTGCCTACCTGATGGAAGTGGCCACCGAGGAAATCGAAAGAACCCGCTCGGAGCTACCGGAACCACTTCGCGACGCTCTGAGCGAGGTGGCCATGGTGCTGGAGGAATTCCCCTCACCGGCACATGAGGCCGATGGAATAGAGTGCGACCAACTTGGCCTCTTCGAAGGCGCGGATGCCACAGATCCAGCGAGCCCGCAGATGCCAAGGATCGTGCTGTGGCTTGGAAATCTCTGGGATATGTGTGAGGCCGAGGAGGACGCCTATCGCGAGGAGGTGCGCATCACATTCCTCCATGAACTCGGCCACTACCTCGGACTCGACGAGGGCGACCTCTCCAAGCGTGGTTTGGAGTAAAGCCGGGCCGGTCAGTCCCGCCGACACTCGAGGATGCGGGCGGTGTATTTCGCCAGCATATCGCACTCGAGATTCACGGTGTGACCCGCTGCAAGAGCGCCGAGATTTGTCGCTGAGGCCGTATGGGGAATGATCCAGACCGTGAAGGTGTCGCTGCCCACTTCCGCGACGGTGAGACTCACCCCATTGATGGCAACAGAACCTTTGTAAGCGAGATAGCAGGCAAACTCCGCAGGCATTTCAAAGTCCAAACGCAAATCCGCACCCTGCCGCGCAACGGATCGAACCTTGGTGGTGGTATCCACATGCCCCTGCACGAAATGCCCGCCCAGGCGTCCATCCGCGGCCAGCGAGCGTTCCAGATTCACCCCCGCTCCGGGAGCGAGTGATTCCAGATTCGTGCGGCGCAGGGTTTCCACAAGAAGATCGAATTCCATCACCGAATCCGCCGTCCGCGTCACCGTGAGGCAGCAACCATTCACAGCCACGCTGTCGCCGATGTGGACCGTCGCGGCAATACGCGGAGCGCGAATCGCCAATTGAGCGCCCGACTCCCCGATTCTCAGCCACTCGCAGCGCCCCGCTTCCTCAACAAGTCCAGTGAACATGCCACCGACTATCAATGCCGCGATGCACCCCATGCAAATCAAATCCCCACCCGCCGCAAAACCACATCACACCATTTGCCGTGCGACCAAAAATTTGGACGATCGTCCAAATTTTTTGTTGTTTGTAAAAATATGATTTTATTTGTTTTGAGATAAATTTTTGATTTTTTTGAACCCCACTTCTTCCATCTTAAAAACCAAATTTTTGGACGATCGTTCATTTTTTTTGCCATTGTTTTTAGGTGGGCGGGGAAAGCAGATCTGGTTTGCCGATGGGCGAGGCTGTGTTAGACACGGCCTGCCATGTTGAAGCCCACTTTTTTTGCGCGCCGACTTATTTTTGCCGTCTTGGTTTTCTGGGTTTGTTTGGCTGGGTGTTTGTATGGAGCGGGAGGGACAGGGCCGGAAGAGGGATTTCCGACTCCTCTTGAAAGTTATGCCGATGCGCAGGTGCAGGGAGTGGGAGCAAAGCTTCTCGGGCGGATTCAGGCGGATCCCTTCAATCTGGTGGCGACGCTCATTTTTTTCGCAGCGATCGTGCACACCTTTCTTGCGGCGAAGTTCCGCGCTGTTTCGCACCGGTTCGAGGTGGAATGCGAGAGGATGACGGCTGGAGGTGGTGCGGCGGATTTGCGTCAGCTGGACAGGAAGAAATTTCTCTCTGTGGTTTTCCACTTTCTCGGCGAGGTGGAGGCGGTCTTTGGCATCTGGCTTATTCCGCTTGGACTTGCGATCCTTGTGATGAAGGGGCAGGGAGTGGCGTCGCACTATTTGAGTGGAGTGAACTTCACAGAGCCGATTTTTGTGGTGGTGATCATGGCTATCGCCAGCTCGCGGCCGATTTTACAATTTGCCGAGGGATCGCTGAAAAAATTCGCCGACTTCGGAGGAGGGAGTCCAGCGGCGTGGTGGTTTGCGATTCTTACGATTGGTCCGCTGCTGGGCTCGTTCATCACGGAACCCGCCGCAATGACCATCTGCGCGCTGCTTCTTGCTGGAAAATTCTACAAATTGAATCCCTCGATGAACCTCCGCTATGTCACGCTGGGGCTCCTTTTTGTTCATATCTCGATTGGAGGAACCCTCACGCACTTCGCGGCGCCGCCTGTGGTAATGGTCGCGGGCAAATGGAATTGGGACACGCCTTTCATGCTCGTCCACTTCGGCTGGAAGGCCGCCGCGTGCATTCTGATCTCAAACACTCTGGCGTTTATGGTCTTCCGGAGGGAACTACTCTCGATGAAGGCGGCAGTATCGACTGGTAGGGACAAGATCGGCGCAGTTCCCGTTCCGATCATTCTGTGTCATTTGCTGTTCATTGGGTTTGTCGTTTACACAGCCCACTATGCGGCCATGGTTGTTGTAACCTTCATGTTCTTTATGGCTTTTGTGGCCGCCACGGAGAGGAACCAAGATGCCATCAGTCTACGAGGACCTGTGCTTGTGGGATTTTTCCTGGCGGGGCTGGTCATTCATGGCGGGTGCCAGCAGTGGTGGATCGAGCCGGTGCTCACGAGCTTGAATCCCACGCAACTCCTTCTCGGGTCGACAGTGCTTACGGCATTCAACGACAATGCGGCGATCACTTATCTGGCATCACTCGTGCCCGGATTTTCCGATCAAGCGAAACTCGCCGTCGTGGCGGGTGCCGTCGCCGGCGGCGGGCTTACCGTGATCGCGAATGCACCGAATCCAGCCGGTCAGTCGATCCTGCAATCCTACTTTGGTGAGAACGGCGTGAGCGCGCTGAAACTTTTCCTCGCAGCGCTGATTCCGACTGCGATCTGCGTGGCGGTTTTCCTGCTGCTACTCTGAAGGCTCAGTGTTTCGGCGCCTTGACCGTGCCTGCTTCCAGATCTTCGCGGCGGCGTTGGATGATTCGGTTCTCTATCTCAAGGACCATTTCTTCGAGGAGAAGCCGCAGATGGCTCCCTGCACGAAAATCAGACGGAGCGATGTTTTTCACGCGATCAGCATGGGTGCAAAGTTGGTAGCATTTTTTGAAACTCGTCCGCGTGGGATCTTCGGGGTTGTAAACCGCAATCGCCTGGCCGCCATTGCGCCGCATGACAGTGAAGCACGGCACATCGGTAGGCCCGTCGCCGACATAAATCATATTCTGAAAAGGAACCGGTCGCAGCGCTGGATCCATGTGGTCGTTCACATCCTGATCGAGTTCCAGCATGCCTTTGTTAATACGGAAGAGAAATTGGGTTTTCTGCGTGTGGCTGATCGCGCGCTTGGGAAATGTGATGCGGTCTTGCTCATCGGTGGCGAATTCGCAGCCGAAAATCTTGCGCACATATGGCGCGAGGCGACTGCCCTCGATGAGTTCCTTCATGCCCGATGAGACGATGTAATGCTCGACCCGGATTCCATATGCGGCGTGCTCCGGGGTAATGAGCGTGTTTTTGAGGTCCTCGAACATTTCCGGCAAGCCGGGGTAAAATGTGAGCCGCGCACCGAGTTCGCGGAGGCGGGCGTTCGTTGGTCGATCAATCTCGAGGCAATCGAGAAGCACCTTCATGTAGGCCAGCTCGTGGTCGTAACCCTGCTTTTGCACCAACTCGGCGCACCGCTTCCAGAAATGGGAGGGGTCAATTCCAAAAACCGGGAAGATCGCCTCCTCCTGCATGTAGATCGGCGAGAGGGTCTGGTCGTAGTCGTAAACAATCGCAATCGTATTCTGCGGAACGCTCATAATTTCTGGATGCTTCAAACAGAACCACCCCGCGTTGGCGACGAGAAACTGGTGACAGTTTGCACTCTACATCTCAAACCGCTCGTGCTGACGAGGCGGGTGGTCATCCGGAACTCCCCGACTCCTGCGCCACGCGAGCAGCCAACGGGCATGAGCGATCTGCTGCTCAAAAGTCGGCGTGGGATGGCTATTCAAGAACGCCTCATCTGCAGCGGTGATCTCTGGAAGATCAAAAAAATCCGCGCCGGACTGCTCAGGGGATGGAGCGGAGGACGAGGTTTCTGATTTCTTCGTTGGCATAGCGGTCGAGGACGCCTTGGAACTCTTGCCCCTCGATATCGATCTTGCAAAGGGAAACGAGATTTAAAATGTCGAGCAAGTCCTTGCCTTGCCTCAAGCGCACGGGATTCTTCATGGCATGCAGTTTGAGGGCGATCAGGTGAATTGGCTTGGGCAAGTTCATCCGCGCAGTTCCTATGGGACACTCCACCCGTTCGGCGTAAAGTTTTTGAAATGTCTCCGGCGCGACCAGCATGACATCCATCGGAAACAATGCAGGGGCCACAGGCTCCAACCTAACAAAATTCTCTGTCTGCCCGATCCACTTATAGCCGATGGACTCGAAGCCAGAGCGCCAAGCGGGAAAGCTATCCACCGCGATCAGGAAATCCACATCAAGCGTTGTCCGGTTGTAGCCGTAAAAATTCACCGCATGGCCACCAATCAAAAGAACGGGGAGGCCCAACTGCTCGCTGAGATTCCCGACACTTTCGAAGATATCCATGGTGGGCGCTGCAAAATCTCCAGACTACTTCGCCAGTCCGAACGCGGCGTGGGCGAGTTTGGCGGCGTGCTCGATCTGGGCCTCGTCGATGATGACGGCGATTTTGATTTCGGAGGTGGAGATCATTTGGATGTTCACCCCGCCGTTGCCGAGGCATTCGAAGAGAGTGGCGGCGACTCCCGAGTGGGAGCGCATGCCGATTCCGACGACGCTGAGCTTGGCAATGCCGCTTTTTTTGATGACCTCGCCGGCCCCGACTTCCTTGGCCACGCGGTCAATGACTGGTCCGAGCTTTTCGAGTTCGTCGGCGCCCATGGTAAAGGAAATGTCGGTCGATCCGCTTACGGAGACATTTTGGACAATGACATCGATGATCACATTCGCCTCAGAGAGTGCCGTAAAAATGCGGGAGGCGGTGCCGGGCTTGTCCGGCACCTGGGTGATGGTGACCTTGGCCTGTTTGCGTTCGAGGCTGATGCCGCGCACGACGACGTTTTCGAGTCCGATGGATTCTTCTTTCACGATGGTTCCCCTGTTGTTGTTAAAACTGCTGCGCACCTCAAAAGGCACTTTAAATTTTTTGGCGAATTCGACCGAGCGGGATTGCATGACCTTGGATCCGCTGCTGGCCATTTCCAGAAGCTCGTCATAAGCGATTGCGTCGATCTTCTTGGCATCCGGCACTACGCGCGGGTCGCAGGTGTAAACACCATCCACATCCGTGTAGATCTCGCACATATCGGCTTTGATACGTCAGATCAGAGCCTCCGCGCCCGAGTGTGGTGATCTGCCCCTCGAGCGTCTGGCCTTGGAATCCGGCGACGATGCACACATTCCCCTCTTCAAGAAATTTCCGGACCTGACGCGGGGCGATGTTGGCGATTTTCGCCTTCGTGTGAACACCGCTTGTGATGATTCCTGCTTGGGCTCCAGTGAGTGAAACCGCCTTACCTCCGAGAGCATTAATGGCCATCGCTGTGAGGGCGATTGTCGTCTGCTCGCCGGTGGCGAGGAGAACATCCATTTCCCGTTCGGCGGGTGATGGCGAGACTTCCTTGGCGAGTTTGATCAAGCCGTCGGTAACCCCCGACATGGCGGAGACCACAACAACGACGGAGTTGCCGGCTTGCTGGGTTGCCAGAACGCGCCTTGCAACATTTTGAATCCGCTCGGGATTCCCAACCGAAGTGCCGCCGTATTTTTGAACAATCAGTGCCATGGTAAAAATCAGCTTTGATCAAGAACCGCCCGCACGGCGGCAAGGTTGGCATCCGCCTCGGCCGGGGTGAATCCTCCGAACTTCACAGGGGTTTCTGTATCCTTCAACCCGTGACCGGTAACGGTGAGAACGACTTTAGCGCCGGGGCGCACGACCGATGCGAAAGGACATCCGCTGCAGCGGGCATTGGAATGGCATTTCAACAATCCCGCCACGCTGGCGGCGCTGGCGGGTTCGACGAAGATGCCTTCGTTGGCAGCCAACCAAGCCTGTGCGGCGAGGATTTCCTCGTCTGTGACGATATCAATGCACCCGCCGGATTCGCTCACAGCATTGTTCGCAGCTTGCCAGCTCGCCGGGTTGCCGATGCGGATCGCAGTGGCAACAGTGTCAGGTTTTTCGATGGGATGATTGAAGAAAATCGGGGCTGAACCAGCGGCTTGGAAACCGACCATTTTTGGCAAGCGAGTCGAGCGTCCAGCGGCGTGGAATTCGCGATAGCCCTTCCAGTAGGCAGTAATGTTACCCGCGTTTCCAACAGGCAGGATGTGGATATCCGGCGCGTCGCCGAGATCTTCGATAACTTCAAACGACGCCGTCTTCTGGCCCTCGATGCGGTGAGGGTTGATCGAATTCACAATCGCCACGCCATCGATGCCGCCGAACTCGCGCACGATGCGCAGGGCGTCGTCGAAATTTCCACGGATCGCCACAACCTTGGCGCCATAAACAAAAGCCTGCACCAGCTTGCCAATGGCGATTTTACCGGCAGGCAAAATCACAGCGCACTGGATTCCCGCACGGGCGGCGTAGGCTGCAGCGGCAGCGCTGGTATTTCCTGTGGAGGCGCAGATAACCGTCTTGGCGCCGTCCTCCACCGCCTTGGAGATGGCGACCGTCATGCCGCGATCCTTGAAGGAACCCGTGGGGTTGAGCCCCTCGAATTTCAAGTAAACCTCGGCGCCTGCTTTTTCGCTGAGGCGTGGCGAATGGATGAGTGGTGTCGAGCCCTCGCTGAGAGAGATCACCGGCGTGGAATCGCTCACGGGCAGGAACTGCCGATAGCGGTGGATCACGCCTTTGTCGTTGAGCGGCTCGTTCACGAGAAGGCCTCCATGTGAAGCAGGAGCGGCGTTCCCTTCACGCAAGGAAGGGATGCCAACTCGTTCGCGGTTTTTTTCATCGATCCGTAGGGCGCGTCATGAAGCGTGAGGATGAGAGGCACGGAGCCATCCACAAGGCCCTCCGGTTGGATCACCGAAAGGATGCCGATATCGGCTTTGGCCAAGGTGCCGGCTATCTGCGCCAGCACGCCCGGACGATCCTCCACGCCGAGACGCAGGTAGTATTTGGAAATGGTTTCGTCCACCGGCTTGCAACGCCCGTAGAGATCATGCGAGGTGAAGCCGACACAACGGCGGGGCGACTGCATGAAGGCCGCCGCCTCTGCGAGGTCGCCGAGGACGGAACTGGATGTCGGATCCTGACCTGCGCCGCGTCCGTAGAAAAGAGCCTCTCCCACGACATCGCCTTTCACGGCCACGGCATTGAAGACGCCATTCACCGAAGCGAGAACATGGGTTTTTGGAATGAGCGTCGGCACCACTCGCACCTCGATGAAGCTCTTCTCGTCAGCCTTGATGGAGGCGAGCAACTTGATGCGATAGCCGAGTTCGTGCGCAAATTGAATATCAGCTGCGGTGACTTTTTCGATGCCTTCGACGAGGACATCCTTCGGATCGATCCAGAATCCATAGGCCAGCGAGGCGAGAATGATCGCCTTGTGCGCGGCATCCCAGCCATTCACATCCAGCGCGGGATCCGCCTCCGCGTAGCCGAGTTTCTGGGCCTCTGCGAGGACAGGAGCAAAATCCAACCCCTCATCGGTCATCCGACTCAAAATATAATTGCTCGTGCCATTGAGGATTCCATGGATGGCCTCGAAGCGGTTTCCCACAAAAGCCTCGCGCACGGATTTAATGATCGGAATTCCACCCGCAACGGCCGCTTCGTAGAAAACCGGCACCCGCTTCTCAGCAGCCAGTTGAAAAATCTCACGCCCGTGCTCCGCCAAGAGCGCCTTGTTGCCGGTGATAACGATCTTGCCAGCGGCGATGGCTTTTTTCACGAAAGCCAGCGGGAGATCGATGCCACCCATGAGTTCCACCACCACATCGATCGAGGGATCGACCAGAAGGTCATCGGGTGACGCTGTAAAAATCTCTGTAGGCGCCTGAACATCGCGCGCCTTCTTCAAATCGCGCACAGCAATCTTGCGCACCTCGAACTGAACACCGATCCGCTGCTCCAAAAGAGCGGCATTGCGGAGGAGGTTTTTATAAACCCCGGCGCCAACCGTTCCAAACCCTGCCAATCCTATGCCGATTCTTTGTGTCATTGAGAGCGGGGAATATCAGCGTCCCCGCATTGGACTGTAAAGACAGAACACGCCACCGCTCGCGCTTTGAAACGGCTCTTGCATCCGATGCGAAAGTGTGGAAACTTCCCCATTCTTCCACGCCGACATAGCTCAGTGGTAGAGCAGCGGTTTTGTAAACCGCTGGTCGTCGGTTCGAATCCGACTGTCGGCTCCCCCCACGCTCCTGCGCTTGCCGAGAGTTGAGCTCGTTCTTTAAAACCCAAGCGCGCTTATCCACTGCCAACGGGCAAATTCAAAAGGAAAC
>JAPLTI010000121.1 GCA_026398285.1 Verrucomicrobiota bacterium | reverse complement strand
GTTCTCTCGCGCCAGAATCTGCCGACGCAGAACAGCATCCCCGTCGCCACACGCCGCAAAGGTGTTTTCCAGGGCGGCTACATCGCCAAAAAAGAAACCGCCGCGCTGGAATACATCCTTCTCGCCAGCGGCAGCGAACTCCAACACGCCATGAATGCCGCCACCGAACTCGGTGCCGGAGCCCGCGTCGTATCCATGCCCTGCTTCGAACGCTTCGAAGCCCAGAGCGCGGAATACAAGGAATCCGTCCTGCCGAAATCCTGCCGCAAACGCGTCTCGATCGAAGCCGGCATCTCCGACCCGTGGTTCCGCTATGTCGGGCTCGATGGCAAAACCGTGGCCATCGACCGCTTCGGCCTCAGCGCCCCGGGCAACATCGTAATGGAACAACTCGGCATCACCGCCGCCCATGTCGTCGCTGCGGCAAAAAGTCTGTAATTTTTCACCACTGAGGACACAGAGAGCACAGAGTTGGTAAAGCCCGGCAGGCAGCGAAGATTTTTTTCTTAACCTCCGTGCCCTCCGTGCCCTCCGTGCTCTCCGTGGTTCATTTTTTCATTCATGCCATCAAAGTTCGATCCCGAGGAAATCCGTCGCAAGGCCGAGGAGTTGGAATCCGCCAGCCTGAGCGAGGTTTTGTCCTGGGCGTGGGAGGCATTCGGCACACGGGCCGCGATCGGCACCAGCTTTCAAGGAGCGGGTCTCGTCGTCATGAACGAGGCCTTCTCAAACGGCCTGAATTTCCCCGTCTTCACCATCGACACCGGCCTGCTCTTCCCCGAAACGCTCGACTTGAAAGCCTCTGTCGAGAAACGCTTCGGCATCACCATCGAGCCGCTCGTTCCCGAGCAAACGCTCGAGGAACAAGCCGCCGAACTCGGCCCTGAGCTTTGGAACACCAAGCCCGACCTCTGCTGCTCCCTCCGCAAGGTCATTCCCCTGCAAAAAAAACTCTCCACACTCGATGTCTGGATCACCGGAGTCCGCCGCCAACAAAACGACGCGCGCGAAAAAACCAAAATCGTCGAGCTCTACCACTTCGATGTCCTCCGCGACCTCTACATCGTGAAGCTCAACCCCATGGCTGCCTGGAGCCGTGACGAAGTCCAAGACTACATCAAAAAACACGACCTCCCCGTGAACGCCCTCACCGCACGCGGCTACCGCTCCATCGGTTGCCAACCCTGCACCCGCCCCACCGCCAGCGGCGAAAACGAACGCGCCGGCCGCTGGACGGGTTTCGACAAAAGCGAGTGCGGCATCCATACCTTCCTCGGTAGTAATATTTGAGTTCTTGTTGGACTTTCCCAAGCGGTTGGAAGGGATTCACGGACGAAATCCACCGCGCGGTTTTGTAGCGGCTGTCTATGACTGCCGAATCGGAGCCCCCCATGGCACTCATAGAGACGCCGCTACAGCAACCGCGCGACAGCGCGCACGTGCCTACAGGGTAGGGTCGGAGCGCCGCCGCTGACCCATTTGCGCGGCGTGCTTGCCAAGCCGGAGACGCGAAGCGCAGAGGCTGGAGCCGCCATTGCATCCAGAAGAAACGCCGCCGGGGCGGCTGAAGCTTGGGACGCCGACGGCGCGGCATCCCTACCTCGGCTTACGAATCGCGCTGCCGCACGAGTTTGTAGCGGCTGTCTATGACTGCCGAATCGGAGCCCCCCACGGCACTCATAGAGACGCCGCTACAGCAACCGCGCGACAGCGCGCTCGTGCCTACAGGGTCGGAGCGCCGCCGCTGACCCATTTGCGCGGCGTGCTTGCCAAGCCGGAGACGCGAAGCGCAGAGGCTGGAGCCGCCATTGCATCCAGAAGAAACGCCGCCGGGGCGGCTGAAACTTGGGACGCCGACGGCGCGGCATCCCTCGGCTTACGAATCGCGCTGCCGCGCGGGTTTGTAGCGACTGTCTATGACTGCCAAATTGGAGCCCCCCGGCGGTCACAGAGACGCCGCTACAGTAACCGCAAGACAGGGCGCTATTCGTGAAATTTCCATGTATTCGTGGTTGAAGAATCAACATGGATTTGAATCCCCATCGATCTTCGAATGCCGAGGTTTTCCCGTGTCAAAAAACCATCCATTTTTCCTGCGATGAAGACGCGATTGGGCAGCGCTCAGGATGTCTGACACTGAATCACCCGGCAAATGCACTCGCAATTTTTTGGAAGCCCAAATCAAAATACCGAGGCGTCAATGATGGAGAGCACATCCTCCAGCACATCCCGTGGAGCTTGTTCAATCAGTTTCATTCCGCGTGAACGGAAATCGAGCGACTGCACCTGCTCACACATCACGAAACCCGTCAGCGATGTGCGGCCTGAGATGGGAACATGAAAAGGCATTCTCCGGTCTGTATTGGTGATCGGGCAGCAGATCGCCATACCGGTGCCTTTGTTGAAAGCTTCCTTGCTCACCACCAGCGCGGGTCGGCGTCCTTTCTGTTCGTGGCCGGCCTGCGGATCGAAATCCAACGCTACCAGATCTCCCTGCTTCGGAATCCAAGCAGTCATTACCAGACCTCGCGTCCGCTTGTTCCCCAATCAAACCCGGCAGTGTTGTAGCCCCTTGGAATGGCTGCAACCAGATCTTCGATGCGATGCCGACCTCGGACGCGCGACGGCGTCTTCGCAGGTCTCACAATGATCGCATCCTTTTTCGAGGTTAGCTCGATTTCGACCTCGGCCCCGGGCTCCAAGTTTAAAGACGCAAGCAGGGATTTGGGCAGACGGACGCCCTGACTGTTTCCCCAAGCTTGTAAAGTCGTCGTCATACTCGAAATGTGTATTGCTCGGCTAAACAGGGCAAGAGGTAACAGAGTCGAATTTCCTGTCTGGATCAACGGAGTCTGCTGACTCGGCATTGGCGGAAGCCTGATTTCGGCGAAAAAAGAAGCCTTTCCGGATAGGTTCCATGTTGTGTCGGCCCCAACCTTTTCGGCCAAGCCGTTGTTTGCCGCAGAGCCTTCTTCGATTTCAGTCATCGAAGTCCGCAGCCGGGGGTCCCTTGAGCTTGCGCTCGAGCAAGCGCCTGTGCTTGGTGATGCGGCCGTTCACTCGTTTGCGCCAAAGGCGAAAACTGGAGGGCTTCAACTCGCGGCGCATGACCGCGATGACATCCCGCTCGACAAAGCCTGTGCGCTTTTCAATTTCCTCGAAACTTGTTCTGTCCTCCCAAGCCAACCGCACAATACGGGAGATCTGCTCGGGCAAAAGCGCGGTCTTCATGAGACGATTCGGATAAAAAATTGGTAGTTCAAAAGGCTCATTTTTTGTCACTGAGACGCCGAATAGGGAATATGTGCGTTTATGGTGAACCGTAGCTTTTGAGTAAAACTTTACGAATACCCAGCCCAGCCAGATGCTCGGAGGGACGCGAATTTTTTGAAGAGATGACGCTGTTGATTCGGTCCGAAAAACCCGAGTCAAAGATATCCAGCGCCTGCATGGCCGGGACGGTCATGCCCCCTTCTGAACCAGTCAAGGCATCGGAGGCTGAATGCCTTTGGCCATGAAATACTGCCGCAGGAATTCGATGTCGCCGCGATCTTTTTCACGACCGGCACGGCACTTCATCCGCCACAGCAGTTCTGGACTTGCGAAGGGGATGGGCACGCCGTCGATTTCGTGAATGACGAGACTTTGAGAGGCTTCGTGGTAGTCGATGCCGGAGGCCTTTGCCATGAGATCCACAAGGATTTCATCAGCCACTCGCACGACGGTGTATTTTTCGACTTCGCCGGCTTCGAGTTCCCGCACGCAACCGTCCGGAAGCGTGGCAAGTGCTTCGTAAACACGCGCCTCGTTTTCCAAGTCGGTGTCGATGAGAATGTCGATGTCGCCAGTGGTTCGCGGGTAGCCGGCTAGAATGATGGCAAACCCGCCTACGACCATGAACCTCGCTCCACGCTGATGAAGCTCACGGCAGAGTTCCACCAAGTCCTTGCGCTCGGGCGCTCGGGGAATCAATTCGCCGGTTTCTGGATCAAATAGTCCATCAGCCATTGGTCTGCATCCTCATGTGTTTTGAATCGAAAAACGCCCCTCGGAAATTTTGGTTGTGGAAAACCTCGCAAGCTATTCTGCAGACTCATTGCGTAATCGATGTAAGTCTGTTGCGTGAGGTTGGCACGCTTGCCAACGACCTTCCCAACCGGATCATCGATGTTCACCACAGGTTGCATGACCTGCAACCTAAGACTCGTCAGGATCACCTGCAAGAGACAAAAAGGTGATTCGTGAACGATCCCAAGTCGCGCTCAACGGAATGGCCATCCTCTGGCATGGCGCATTTTAAAAACTCGAACGACGATAAGCCGAACGCAAATTGCCACACTACTCTACCGGAGCCGCATCTTTCACGCAGCGGAAGCCGACATGGCTGCTACCTGTATCTGGCGGCGTGCCACGCCTCGCTGAGGGGCGATAGATTTCACAGTATTCGGGATCGCATAGAAACGATCCAGCCTTGATGACACGGCGTTCCACTCCAGGAATCGTCCATTGGTTTGCGGTGTCCAGAGCTGCCGAAGATCAAGAGCTTCAGAAACGGAAAATGACGCCGGAATAAACGCCGAGCAGGTCTGATTTCAGGCTCAGCTGGCTACCGACATAGCTAAAGTAGAGGTAACGATAACCGATCTCCATCGAAGTGTTGCGCGTGATGTTAACCACTACGGCAGATTGGACAAACCATGCGAGTTGCGAGCCAGCGCCAACGACAAAAGCGAGTGCGGCATACACACCTTCCTCGGCAGTAATATCTGACACTGGGGGTCGAAAGGGCTCTTGGACTCAGGCTATGGCGACGGTCTGCGAGAGCAGGCTGGAGAATGATGCACAGCCTTTTTTTGCACATCGAAAAAACGATCGTAGCCGACTTGGGGTTTGACCGAAGGATCCTTCGAGAATACACCTGCGCCTCTATGCAATTTGACATTTTCGCAGTAAGAAAGTGGGTCGTCTTTGCTTTCATAGCACTCGCCGCCTCGGCTCAGGCTGCAGACCAAAAAAAGCCGAATATCCTGATCATCTGGGGTGACGACATCGGCCAATTCAATGTCAGCGCCATCAATCGCGGAATGATGGGCTATAAAACGCCGAACATTGACAGCGTTGCCTCCGAGGGGGCGCTTTTCACCGATTGGTATGGTCAGCAATCCTGCACCGCTGGCCGAGCAGCTTTCATTACCGGCCAGTCACCCATCCGAACAGGTCTCACAAAAGTGGGCCTCCCTGGCACGCCGGAAGGAATGAAGAAAGAAGACCCTACGATCGCCACGCTTCTCAAGGCCAAGGGCTACATGACCGGTCAGTTTGGAAAAAACCACCTCGGCGACCGCGATGACATGCTGCCGACCAGCCATGGATTTGAGGAGTTTTTTGGCAACCTCTACCACCTCAATGCGGAGGAGGAGCCTGAAAATCCCGACTACCCGAAAAATCCCGAGTTCAAAAAGAAATTCGGTCCCCGTGGAGTCATCCACAGCTTTGCCGATGGCCGAATCAAGGATACGGGACCACTCACCAAGAAGCGCATGGAGACGATTGATGAGGAAGTTACCGAGAAAGCGATCGACTTCATGGAGCGTGCCGCAAAGGCGGACAAGCCGTTTTTTCTTTGGTGGAACTCCACCCGCATGCACATCTTCACCCACCTCAAAAAGGAATCCGAGGGCAAGACGGGCCTCGGGATTTATGCCGATGGCATGGTAGAGCACGACGGCCAAGTCGGCCAGATTCTCGCCAAGCTCAAAGAACTTGGCTTGGATGACAATACGATCGTCATGTATTCCACCGACAATGGCGCCGAGGCATTCACTTGGCCTGATGGAGGATCCACCATGTTCCGCGGCGAGAAAAACACCCAGTGGGAGGGCGGATATCGCGTTCCCACCTTCATTCGCTGGCCTGGAGTGATCAAGCCCGGCACGGTGATCAATGAGATCGGCGCACACGAAGACATGCTCCCAACCCTCCTCGCCGCTGCAGGCGATCCCAATGTAAAGGATGACCTGCTCACGGGGCACAAGGTTGGTAATTCGACCTACAAAGTGCACCTCGACGGCTACAATCTTCTGCCCGCACTCAAAGGCGAAGACGCCTGGCCCCGCAGGGAGTTTATTTATTGGACGGATGATGGCAGCGTGGCCGCCTTGCGCTACGAGAACTGGAAAATCACTTTTCTCAAGCAAAACGCCCACGGCATGAATGTGTGGCTCCAACCCTTTGAGGAATTGCGCGCACCAATGGTCACCAACCTTCGCATGGATCCCTTTGAACTCGCTCCCGACATCGGCATGGGTTACCAGCGTTGGTATTTGGACCACATGTTCATCATTGCCCCGGCCGCGAGCTATGTTGGAAATTGGCTACAGAGTTTTCGCGAATTCCCGCCGCGTCAAAAGCCGGGCAGCTTCAACCTCGACCGGGTGATGGAGTCAGTAACGAAGGTGAACCAGTAGCCGATTGCCAATCCGTTTTTGTCCAACCCAGCCAAATCCTGTCACCGATAGGCTTCCCGCTCCGCGTGTCGTCCAGAAGTAGTGAGAAAAGATTCATCCATTGCTTGTGAACCTTAACCGCCTCGCACTTTATCTTTGCGTCCTCTCCACGCTTGTCGGCATCTGCCGGGCAGGCGACCCGCTTCCCTCTTGGACTGACGCACCTTCCAAAAAAGCGATCATTGCTTATGTGGAAAATGTGACGAACAAGGATGCGAGCGGCTTTGTTCCAGTTGCCGAGCGCATAGCGGTCTTTGACAATGACGGCACCCTCTGGCCGGAAAACCCTCTTCCTTTTCAAATTGCATTTTCGATCGATGAATTGAGGCGCCAACTTCCCGAGCACCCCGAGTGGAAGGATGACAAGTTCATACAATCCGCACTCGCTGGTGACATCGCACCGCTTCTTGCGGACCATTACAAAGGACTCTTTCACCTCGTCGCCGTGACAGGTTCTGGCATGACCACCACAGCCTTTGCCGCCCGTGTGAGGGATTGGCTGGCCACCGCGAAACACCCCAAATTCGCGAAACCTTACGACCAATTGACCTATCAACCCATGCAGGAAGTGCTGGCCTACCTTCGCTCCAATGGGTTCAAGACATTCCTCGTCTCGGGCGGCGGATCCGATTTTATGAGGGTCTTCAGCGAGCGGGTTTATGGCATCGTGCCCGAGCAGGTCTTGGGATCACATGCCGCCGTGGTCTATGAACTGAGGACAGACGGCCCTGTTCTTCTCAAGACGATGAACAGCCTTTTCGTGGATGACGGGCCAGGCAAGCCTGAAGCCATTCACCAATTTATCGGCCGCCGACCGATAGCCTGCTTTGGAAATAGCGATGGCGACAAGGCCATGCTAGAATACACCACTATTGCCAACCCGCACCCCTCCCTCGGCGTGATCGTTCACCACACAGATTCCGAGCGCGAATACGCCTACGACGCTCATCCCAAGAGCAGCGGAAAACTGGTCGCCGCACTGGCAGATGCTCCCAAACGCAATTGGATCATCGTGGATATGAAAACCGACTGGCGCACAATTTTTGCCGACTGAAGTTTCACACGAAACACTTGCTGCCCCTCGCGCAGCATCTTGCCGTGGAAGGATCCGAAGCGCCCATTTTTAAAAACCGGGCTTTGCCTCTCGCTTTCAATACTCTACCGGCGCCGCATCTTTTGCGCAGCGGAAGCCGACATGGCTGCTACCAGTATCCGGCGGCGTGCCGCGCCTCGCCGAGGGGCGATAGCTTTCACAGTAATCCGGATGGCAGAGAAACGATCCCCCCTTGGTAACACGGCGCTCCACTCCAGGAACCGTGGGCGGCGAAGGGTCGCCTGGAATAGCTTTCTCGCCTTGCGTGGTTTTAGGGCCGGCGGGGTCGCAGCAGATCTCGCCGCTCTGGGAGCGCTCGGCAAAGGCATCGGCTCGATAAAGGTCGCTGCACCAGTTCCACACATTGCCGCCCATGTCGTATAGCCCGTAGCCATTCGCGGGAAAGGAGCCAACCGGCGAAGTTCCTGCGAATCCATCCGAGGCATCATTGCGGTATGGAAATTGCCCGGTCCAGCGATTCAGCATGAAACGCCCGTCAGGCCGTTCCTCATTGCCCCAAGCGTAGCGTTTTCCCTCATCACCTCCAGCCGCCGCAAATTCCCACTCCGCCTCGGTGGGAAGGCGCTTGCCGAGCCAGTCAGCATAAGCATTTGCATCCTCCCAAGCGATGTGGACCACGGGATGATTCTCCCTGCCCGCAATGCTGCTGCCGGGGCCTTCGGGATGTATCCACGAGGCCCCATGCGTCCATCGCCACCATGCGGACAGATCGCGCAAATTCACGGGCCCCTTGGTTGGTTGAAAAACCAAAGACCCGGGCGCAAGCACCTCTGCAGGCGGTTTGGGCGTGCCCGGCGGGACTTGCTTTCTCATTTCTTCCCAATCCACAGCACGCTCGGCGATGGTTACATAGCCAGTCGCTTTCACAAATTTCGAGAACTCGGCATTCGTGACCGCATGGATGTCCAAAAAGAACGGCTTCACCTTCACGCGATGCGCTGGCCGCTCGTTGGGAAACGCATACCCGGCATCCGAGCCCATCAGAAATTCCCCGCCAGGTATCAGAACCATGCCGTCCGTTAGTGGCGCTGGCTGGCATCCAACAAAGAAAAGAGCCGCCAATGCGAAAGTGAGTTGGAATATTTTCAAGGGGATTTCTTCAGGTGAAAGGCGCGGAGGTCATGTGCATAACGAAAAAACGCGGCCTTGTGAATTCATCCACAGCCCACGCTGGAAGGTAAACATCGATCGCGGAAGCCGGGGTTGCAAGAGCCGTCACTTTGTCGATGTCATTGGCACACCTGATGCTGAGCATTTCAACAAACCCTCAGCACAATGAAAAAAACAATCATTACCTGCCTGGGTGTTTCCTCCATCGCATTGACCGGCGTTTTTTATGCCGACCAAGCCTCCAGCCGGAAACACACTTCACCCGTCAACACACAACCCGCCGACGCCAGCGTCGGAATTCCAGCCGCCTCAGATTCCAGCGGCGCTGCGTCGAACCAGCAGCAAAGCAGAACAGCGACTGCCATGGCCCCATCGGGACCGGGAGAGCCGCCCGCACCATTGCCAGCACAGATGCCGGATCCTTCGCCAGATTCAGATAGCAGCACCGGCGTAGCCGCAGCGGCGCAAAACAACAACCCCACCCACCAGCAGGGCTTCACTTCTTCAAGCGCGGCTGCAAGCGGTCCGGCAGGGCCGACGAACCCGATTGTGCAACTCCTGCAGTCAGCCGACATGAGCAATCCCGAAGAGCGCGAGAAGGTCGTGGCTCAGATGACCCAAATCGAAGAGAGCCGCATGGATGCCGTGCTGGAGAAAGCCGGTCAACTCGGCGTCCCTGTGCGCATCGATGAGGCGGGTGGCAAGGTTTCGATCCTCCATGATTTCCGTGGCGACCAGCCGCTCTATCGCGTCACAAACAACAAGAACGCCGCGATCTCCACAGCCGCGAACCTGATCCAGTCGGCACCCTATGGCCTCGATGGCACGGGCGTGAAAGTGGGTGTGTGGGATGCGGGCTCCATCCGCAACACACACCGCGAGCTGACCGGACGGGTGACGAATAAAAACGCCGCGACACCGCTCGACGACCACTCGACCCATGTCGCCGGCACCATCGCAGCGACTGGAGTCGATGCCATCGCAAAAGGCATGGCACCGAAGTCCACCGTCGATTCCTACGATTGGGATAATGACTACGCCGAGATGACAGCTAGCGGCGCAGCGACAGCCACTGCATTGTCGGCCGTGCCGCTCTCGAACCACTCCTACGGATACGGCGCTGGCACAGCAGACATGGGCCGCTACGAGACCCAGGCTCAGACGACCGACGCGCTCGCATGGTCTCTACCCTATTACCTCCCCTTCTGGGCGGCCGGCAACGAACAGGACTCCCTCACCGCGCTGGGCGGATTCCAATCGATCACATTCAACTCCCTCGCAAAAAACATCGTCACCATTGGTGCGGTGAACGACGCCGTTGTCGCGGGAGTGCGCGCTCCATCCGCCGGATCCATGAGCAGCTTCTCGAGTTGGGGCCCCTGCGACGACGGGCGCATCAAGCCCGACCTCGTTGCCAACGGTGTGAGTGTTTACTCCACCACGGCTGCGAGCGATTCCTCCTACGACGGCACCTACAGCGGCACCAGCATGGCGACGCCAAATGCCGCCGGCTCAGCTGCGCTCATCCAGCAACTCTACGCGAATACATTCGGCCAACGCCCCCGCGCCAGCCTTCTCAAGGCGCTCCTCGTCCACACGGCCGATGATCTCGGAAACCCAGGCCCTGACTACAAATTCGGTTGGGGATTGATCAATGTAAAAGCCGCCGCCGATCTCATCCTTGCGCAAAAGGCCAGCCCGGCCGTGCCAAGAATCCTTGAGAACACGCTCACGGCTGCCGTGAAATCAACCACCACCACCTTCACTTGGGATGGAGTCAGCCCCATTCGCGCCACCCTGTCTTGGACAGACCCCGCCGGCGCCGCGCAGACAGCCGCCGACAGCAGGACGGCAAATCTCGTGCACGACCTGGATTTGAAAATCACAGGCCCGGATGGAGCCACTGCCTATCTGCCGTTCGTCATGCCCTTCGTCGGCTCGTGGACCTCGGCCGCCATGTCCGCTGCCGCCACCACAGGAAAAAACCGGGTGGACAACACCGAGCAGGTTTACATTTCCAATCCGAACCGCGCCGGGACCTACACAGTGAACGTGTCGATGGATGCCGCACTCACCACAAACGCCCAACCTTACGCGCTCGTCATCACCGGCGCGGCAGCCTCGACGACACCCACACCAACGCCGACCCCATCACCAAGTCCGAGCCCCAACCCGACTCCAACACCCACTCCCGCACCGGTGAACCCCGCTCCAACAGTGAGCCTCTCTTCGCCAACGAGCGGGACAAGCATCAGCCTGGGATCGCAGCTCACCCTCGCAGCGAATGCCTCGGATCGCACATCCTCCGGCGCTGCGGGTGTCGTTTCCCGCGTGGAATTCTTCAGCGGCTCGACATCGCTGGGCGTTGATACCACTGCACCGTATTCGATCGCTTGGAAACCCGCCGCCGCTGGAAATTATATCCTCACGGCACGGGCGACTGATAGCCAAGGTGCTGTTGGCACATCGACATCGGTCACGGTCAGCGTCGTAGCACCGCTGCCCGCGCCGACCATTTCCTCGTTCTCACCAGCGAGCGGGCCTGTCGGCACAAGCGTCTTGATCAATGGCACCAATCTCTCGGCATTAACCGGCGTGCAGTTCAATGGCGTCACCGCCAGCGTTTGGAGATTCGTCTCCGCCACGCAGATCAGCGCCACAGTTCCGCTCGGAGCCACCACTGGACCAGTGAGGATATCCACCGCCACAGCCAGCGCGACGAGTTCCACGGCCTTTACCGTCACCACCCCGCCAGCCGCTGTCGTCATCAGCCAAATCTACGCCGGCGGAGGCCGTTGGTGGTCGGATTACAGCCACGACTATGTGGAACTCTACAATCAAGGGACAGCTCCCGCGCAGCTTGATGGATGGTCACTGCAGCTCACCGGCGGCTCGGGCACTCAATGGACGGCGGTTCCGCTGAAGGGAACCATTCCAGCGCGAGGCTACTATCTCATTGCCCTCGCAGGCGGCGACTACGCCTACGATCTGCCAAAAGCCGACGCTTCGGGTTTCTACGACCTCGCCGCCAAGCAAGGCAAAGTGGCCCTCATGAGAACCGCGACGCCGCTGGCCGTGGCCTCACCCCTCGGTCTGGCGAATCTCAGCGACTTCGTTGGTTACGGCAACGCCAATGCCTACGAAGGCGCATACCCCGCCATCGCCCCCGAGCGCTACTACGCCATCTACCGAGCCAACGTCGGCGCTACCGATACCAACGACAACTACTGGGATTTCGATTGGAACTACGCCGCCCCGCGCAACTCCGCCACACCGGTCACACTCCGCAATAAACAACTCCTGCCAAAGCCCCGCCGGTAAAAGACGACTCACCCCCAGCCCAGGCTGCATGGAACCACACCCCCCCATGCAGCCTGGCCCAATCGTAAACCGGGAGGGACATCCTCCGGCATGTCCCATTTTCCTCGATGCGCGTGGCCACCTCATCGATGACCAACCACACCCTGCGCCTGCGCAACCGACACGGTCGCGCCCCTCTCCCTCGCGGGGTGAACACCCCAGCCATAAAAAACAAGCGCCCGCCTTGGAAGTGCTATGATGTCGTATGAAAAAAACGACTGATCGATTGATTGTTTGCGGCACGGATTTTTCTGAAAATTCCACCGAGGGTATTGCCGCCGCCGCCGCCTTGGCTGGACGATTTCACAAGCCGCTCAAGCTTCTGCATGTCGCGGATCAATTCAATATCCACTGCGATACCAAGGCTGAAGCAACCCGGTATCTGCAGCCGGCCCGTGAGAAGTTGAAACACGAGATCGAATCCGCGACTTCAAACTTGGAGCGCGTCACCGGAGAGGTTTTGCATGGCCAGTATGCCGAGGATGCCCTCGTCGATTTTGCATCCAAAAATCCCGTGGATTTGCTTGTGGTTTCAGCAGTGAGCAAAACGGCGTTTGATCGCTGGACGCTCGGCAGTGTCTCCGAAGAAATCTCGGAAGCCGCTCCCGTGCCCACGCTCACTGTGCGCTCGGCGAAGCCATTCGAGGCATGGTCGCGTGGCGAGCGGGCGTTGAGGGTTTTTGTCGCGGCGGATTTCTCGCCTTCTTCGGACGCCGCCTTGCACTGGGTCGGCAAGTTGCGGGATATTGGCCCGTGCGAAGTGTTGCTCGGTCATGTGAACGCTCCCTATCGCGAAGAAAAGCGCCTCGGCCTTTGCGACTCGCAGGAATCGGGCGACAACCAACCCGCCGTTCAGGCGATTCTGGAGCGGGATTTGCGGGAAAAAGCCTCGGCGATTCCCGGATTGGAACCCTTGGAAATTTTGGTGCGCGCCAGCGAGGGGAAAGCCGACCTCCAGATTGTGAACCTCGCCATCAAAAACCAGGCCGACCTCCTCGTGGTCGGCACACATCAACGCCAAGGATTGAAACGCTTCGCGCGCGGATCGTTCTCCAGCGCCATTCTGCGGCATGCTCCGATGAGTGTGGTCTGCGTGCCAAAGTCTCTGGAACCCGCTCCCGCCGTGCGCCCGTGCCGCCGCGTGCTGGTCGCAACCGACCTGAAGCCAAATGGCGCACACGCCCTGTCCTATGCCTACTCCGTCGTCGATCAAGACGGCACCGTGTGCATAGCCCATGTCTGCAAACCTTCGGGATCGACTGAAAGCGCCCGGCATATCGCCGAGTGCACGGAACAATTGCGCGCGCAAATCCCCGACGCTCCCGGCTTTTCCTCCGTCAACTCCGAGATTCGCGTCGTTGAAAATGCCCATGTCGTTGAAGCGATCTGCCAGGCGGCGGAGTCCTTCAACGCCGACCTCGTCTGCATCGGAGCGCACACGAGGCCGGGAGCGGCCGCCCGTCTCACGGGTTCCGTCGCCCTCGGTGTCCTCCAAAAATGTGAACGCCCCGTGCTCGTGGTCTGGCCGGCTCGCGATTCATAAGCCCACCGCGAATCGCGCGCTTGTCAGCGGCCGCGGAAGCCGTTTCCAAGCCGCTCGAACCACGCCGAGGGCCTCATGGTGGTTCCTCCAATTTTAAAAATTCCTCACCATTCCGAAAGCCTGATCAGAATCGACCGGGTAGGCGATGTGTTACGAAATCTTCACAATAAACCCGTAGCCGATCAGAATTCGTCGAATATCTGTGGCCGCGATGAAACGCATCGCAACCCGCTTCTCGGCGCTCAAACGTCAAATCACGCACGACCGAAAACAATTTCACCGTGAAGCTCATCGCCACGGGTCTCCAAGCCGGAACGGAATACTTCTATCGCTTCACCACCAATGCCGGTGCCGCCATCTCGCCGGTGGGAAGAACCAAAACCCTTCCGACCGGGTCTGTGAATTCCGTGCGCCTTGCCTTGTTCAGCTGTTCGAATATCACTGCGGATCCATTCTATGCCTATGACAAAGTCGCCCGCAAAGGCGATTTCGACGCTCTCGTCCATGTCGGAGACTACATTTACGAATATGGTCCCGGTGGATATTCCGCAGCGGAATCTCTGGCCGCCTCGGTTGGATTCGAGCCCAATGGCGAACTCCTGACTCTCGCGGACTACCGCGCCCGCTACGCTCAATACCATCGGCAAAACTCCCTCCAATCCGCTCGCGCCTCCGCCCCGCTCATTGCCATCTGGGACGACCATGAGACCGCGAATGATGCCTACAAAGACGGCGCTCAAAATCACACGGAAGGCACCGAAGGCACCTGGAGCGATCGCGTTACGGCCGCCCTCCAAGCCTACTATGAGTGGATGCCCATTCGCGAACCAGTCAGCGGCAATCGCAAGGAAGCTTACCGCTCTTTCGATTTCGGCAATCTCGTTTCCCTTCATATGCTCGAGACGCGCCTTACCGGCAGAGACAAACAAATCGCCCTCGCTCCCACTTCCGCCGATGTCCAAGCCCGAATCGGTCAGATTTTGTCAAATTCCACGCTGACAGCATCCTACGCCTCGACTTATGGATTGACTCCTCCTGCCTCTCAGTCCGATCTCCCCACCTTCGGCGCCGCCTTGGCCACACCGGTTGCCAATGAGTTGGTCTATGCCAACGTCGTCGAAATGTATTCCGGCAATCGCACCCTCCTCGGTGCAACCCAACTCGAGTGGCTGCAAAACGAAATGGCGACATCCAATGCTACCTACCAAGTGCTTGGCCAACAAGTTCTCATGGGCAACATGGTCATGCCAGCCGAACTCCTCTTGGAACTCGCCGGGGGCACCGTGAATCCCGCCACGATTGCGAAATATCTGACTCCGGTCGCCAAAATGGCCGCAGGCATGCCATTCAATTCCCTGAATGCCACGGAACAAGCCGTTTATACCAACGCCAACGCTCTTCCCTACAACGAAGACGCTTGGGATGGCTACGGCAAAGACCGGGAAACGATTCTCCAAACAGCATTGTCCCTCAACAAGAAACTCTTCGTATTTTCTGGAGACACGCACAATGCGTGGTCTAACCAACTCAAGACGATGTCCCCTACATCGGCTGGCCTTGCTCCTCAGGGCACCGTGGCTGGAATTGAATTGGCAACACCGGGCGTTTCCGCTCCAGGCATTGAAAAATACTTCCCCGGCCAAGAAGACATTCTGCGCCAGCTTTTCCTTGGTTACAGCCCAGGCTTGAAATTCGCCAACCTCGCCAACCGCGGCTTCCTCGATGTCACCTTCACTCCCGAGAAAGTGCTCGCGAAGTATTACCTCAAGCAGACCGGTGCCGGACAAAAAGATTGGAAAGTGCAACCCATCGAGATTGCCTCTGCCACTCCTACCACACTCTCCATCAATGCAACCACCACCGAGGAAAATGATTACCGACTGCAAGTCCTCCACGCCTCGGATATGGAAGCGGATGTCATCTCTCTCGAAACCGCGCCCCGCTTTGCAGCGCTCGTTGATAAACTCGAAGACAGCACCGAGGTGGACGCGTCTGTGACGATCGCTGCCGGTGACACCTTTATCCCCGGCGCTTTCCTCTCGGCTGGCAACGACGCCACGACAAAGGATTCCCTTAAACTCGCCCTCGGACAACTTTTCGGGTTCAATGCGAATGGCACGGCGACCGACCTTCGTGAGAGCGCCGGCCGTCCCGACATCGCCATTCTCAATGCCATCGGCTTCGACGCCTCCTGTATCGGCAACCATGAGTTTGACCTCGGCTCCACAGAGTTCGCCAGCATCATCCTGCCCGATGTCCGCTCCGGCGGGCTATCCAAACTCCGCCACTACGGAGCCTCCTTCCCCTACTTGAGCGCAAACCTCGACTTCAGCGCCGTGCCATCGACCGAGTCCGCACTCGCCGCACGCACCACTTCCGCATCGCTTCCCGTTTTCAGATTCCGGGCAAATCCCTCCACGGATTCCACCTATGTGAGCACAAACGCCACGCACAGGATGCAATAAGATCATCCTCGCAACCCAGCTCCAACAAATCGAGAATGAAAAAGGCCTCGCCTCCAAGCTCGACGGGGTGGATATCATCGTAGCCGGCGGATCGGGAACGATCTATGCCAATGACTCGGCTAATCTTTTGCCGGGAGATACCGCCGCAGGCACCTACCCATACTTGACTACCGATAAAGGCAACAGAACCGTCGCCGTTGTCAGCACAGACGGCCAATACCAATACCTCGGTCGCCTCTTGGTCGATTTCAACGCCAATGGTGAAATCGTGGGAACCGGTGGCGATACGATTCCTGCAACGGCCGCAAAAGTCACCTCCGTCTGGGGCTCGGATTCCAACAATGCCTACGCAGCGGGCACCCGTGGCGGAACTGTCAAGGCCCTCACCGATGCTGTCGGTGCCGTCATCAACAGCAAAGATGGTCTTATCCTCGGCAAGTCCTCCGTTTACCTCGAAGGCCGCCGCACCGCCGTCCGCCAACAGGAAACCAACTTCGGCAATCTCTCTGCCGATGCCAACCTCTGGTATGCCAAGCAATATGACGCCACCACTCGCGTCTCGCTCAAGAACGGCGGCGGCATCAGAAACGCCATTGGTAGCACCAGTGCAAACGGAACCCTGCAGCCCACCAAGGCAAATCTCACGGCAAACAAAACTGCCGGCGACATTTCCCGACTCGATGTTGAGGATTCCCTTAAATTCAACAACGCGCTCACTGTCCTCACAGTCAAAGCTTCGCAACTCAAAATGCTCCTCGAGCACGGTGTTGCAGGAAGAAACACCCCCGGCCAGTTCAGCCAACTCGGGGGACTCGTCGCCGCAGCGGATTTGAGCCGCACCGCACAGACCTACACTTCAAGCAATAATGTCATCTCCGCAGTCAACGCCGGCGACCGCATCCGCTATGTGGCTCTCACCGACGCTCAAGGCAACCCCACAGATGTCATCGTTGCAAATGGGCAAGTTCTTGAGCCAGACCGCCTCATCCGCATGGTTACCCTCAACTTCCTTGCCAATGCAGGCTCCACCGGTTCCGACTTCGGCGGGGACAACTACCCATTCCCTTATATCTCCCGCCTGAATGGCGTCGAATCCTACGACCGTAAGGATCTCAACTCCGGCACGCTGACACCTGCCTTGCCGGGCAACTTCCCCGCGCTCAGCACCTTTGCGGGCAACGGCACCGAGCAGGACGCCTTCGCCGAATACCTCCTCGCCTTCCACAGCACGACGCCTTTCGGAACCTCAGACAAAACCGTCGACCTCGATCGCCGTATTTCGCAAATCACTCCAGGTTCCGCGCCGCAGATCGATGCCATTCCCAAAGCGGCTGTTGCCCAGGCAGGCGTCCCCTTCAGCTACCTGCTCACGGCAGCCAACTACGCTACAGCATTCAGCTCCAGCACCTTGCCTTCCTGGTTGACTCTGAATTCGACAACCGGTCTTCTCAGCGGCACTCCTCCTGACTGGGGAGTCGAGGACCTTATTGTCACCGCCTCAAACGGCAATGGGACCGACACGGAAACGCTCCGAATCAATCTCCGTGCTGAGGACAATGTCTTCCAAGCCATCAAATTCCTTGGCGGAGCAAGCCTTCCTACCGGCGGAGAAATTGTGGACTACGCCAATGGCAAAGTCCTAACTACCAATTCTGGAAACGGCACCCACAAAGTGGAAATCCTCACGGTTTCTTCATCCGGAGCCCTTGTCGGCAATTCCACGTCCGTCGACCTCGCCAGCGTGTTCGGTGGGGCGCAAAATATCAACTCCATCTCCAGCGTCCTTGCGGATCAGCGTGGATTTGGCGTGGCCACTGTGATTCCAACAGGAACCGGTGCGGCTGATCTCGGTAGGATCGCCATTTTCGATATCGAATCAGGTGTGATTCTTAAAACCTTAGAGGTTGGCTATCACCCCGACTCGGTGACCATCACGCCTGATGGCACCAAACTCGTGGTGGTGAACGAAGGCGAATACGGATCCACCGATAAGAATGTTCCCGAGTCCTTCAATAGACCCGGCTCGATCAGCATCGTGGATATCTCCAGCCTGACCACGCCGGCTCACGCGGGCAACTTGACTCAGTCGAATGTCAAAACCTTTGACTTCTCCTCTGTAAACTTGGCATCCGAAGCCAGCATTAATGGTCTTCGCAATGCGCGCTTGGATACCCTGACGACGAAAACGCCGGATTTCGCTGATATCGAGCCGGAGTATGCAACAGCTACGAATACGAAGGCTTATGTCACGCTCCAAGAGAATAATGCGATCGCGGTGTTCGATTTCGCCAAATCAAAATACTCGGCGATCTTTGAACTCGGCACCATCGAGCAGTTAATCGACGCGTCTGATCGTGATGGAACCAATAGCACGACCTCCATCGCCATCAACGATTTGGTTCATGGTCTTCCGATGCCCGACACTATTGCCAACTTCAGCCGCAGCGGATCGGTCTTCCTTTTGACCGCCAACGAGGGCGATGCCCGCCCGGATGATGTTGATATTGCCCGGGGTTCTGCTCTTTCCGCAAACTTCATAAACAGCCTGGCCACGAACTCGACCTACACCTCGAATAGCACTGGTATTGGTCGCCTGAACTTCCTTCGCTTCGAAGGAGACGACAACCTTGATGGTAAAATCGACCTCCCGACAATGATGGGCACGCGCAGCTTCTCCATCTGGAACAGTGCTAATGGAACGCTGGCTTATGACAGCGGCAGCACGTTGGAGTTGTTTCCTGCCGCAAACGATCCCGAAACCTTCAACACCAATAGCGGAAACCTTTCGAATACCGATACCCGCTCCGACGACAAAGGTCCCGAGCCCGAGGCCATTGCCTACGCCTTCCTTGGTGGCCGCCACTACGCCTTCGTGGGTGCCGAGCGTCAAAACGGCATCTATGCCTTTGACATCACCAACTTCAGCAAGGTCAAGGTTGTGGGATATTTCAATACCATCTCCAGCACCCAAGACTCCGGCGCGGCCTACGTCTCGCCAGAATCCATCAAGTTCATCCGCGCTGGCACCAATCCGAGTGACAAGAACCTGCTCGTGGTCGGTTACGAAGGCACCGGTAACAATGGATCTGTAGCAGTCTTCGAATTTGCTCCTCCTGCATCGTCAGAGCCTGAGCCTGAGCCAACACCTGCACCGACGCCTGCACCGACACCGACTCGACCTGTGCCCCTTGCTCAGAGACCGGTCTCCAGTGCAACAACCCGCGAGGAAGTGAAAGCCATTGTCAGCAGCAAAGTTCAAGAGGCATTAGCCAAGGATCCTGTGAAGGTCAAAACGACAGGTCAGATTGCAGAGATTCTCGGTGTTTCCAAGGGAACCTTGTCGAAGATTGCCAAGCTCGCCCCGAGTTTGAAGACCGAAGGTGGCAAAATCAATATCGCCAAACTGGAAAAGCTAATACGCAACAATCCCAAAGCGGCAGCTTTACTTACGGGCAATGCAAAAATCCAAGGCGGCTCCAAAAAGTCCACCGCTAAGAAATAGACAGACGAGAATCCGCCAACCGGAATGCCGGAGGCGGAACCCTCTCCACAAGCCGCCCTGCGGTGGAGCGGCTTAGGGAGGAGTTGTCGCGGGAGGTAAAGCGCCTTGACGGTCAGCGGCCCAGATATTTGTCGCGGCCGGCGACGAGGGCTTCGATTTTGCGGTCGGCGATGGAGCGTTTGAGCATCCAGAATCCGCAGTCGGGGTGCACCCAACGGACGCGGCCGGGTCCGGCTTTTTTGACGGCGCGGTCGATGCGGGATGCCACTTCGTCGGCTGTTTCGACATGGTTCACTTTGATGTCGATGACGCCGAGGCCGAGCTTGATGCGGGGGTCGATGTCCTTGAGCACATCGAGGTCGGTTTCCGGGCGGTGGGCGAGTTCCAGCACGAGGTGGTCGGTGTGCAAGCCGTTGAGGAAATTCAGCAAATGCTTCCATTCGCCTTTTTGAATGGTCTGGCCGCCGTAGTTGCCGAAGCAGAAATGCACGGCCTTTTCGGCTTTCACCTGATCGAGGATGCGGTTGATGGCCGCTTGTGCGACGGGTGCACCTTCGGGGCTACCGGGGATGTTGGCTTCATCCACTTGCACACAGGCGCAGGGCAGATCGGCGACTTGGGCTGCGAGGACATCCGCGATGGCCATGGTGAGCGCTTCGAAGTTGCCGTAGTGGTTGTCGAGGAGCGTGCGGGCCAGCATGTAGGGGCTGGTGAGTGTGAATTTAAAAGCGCCACCGGCGACAGATGCCGAGCGGGCGCAATCCTCGGCGAGGTCGAGCACGCCTTCGGTGATCGGCCCGCGCACGACGCCGGCGGGTTTGCGGCGGAAGCTCATTTCCTGTTTTGCCCGGAAGGCTTTGGCATCGGTCAATCCCACGGCGGTGGAAATGCCTCCCATGCGTGAGATGAAATACTCGATCATTCCATTGGTGTCGGGATGGTTCACATCGAAGCGGTAAAGCTCGCCGTCGGTGGGCAGATCGATGCCGGCGCGTTGCTGGGTGGAAATGACGACGGATGTGGCGTCGAGAACGGCTTGCTCGCTGGGCAGCGCGGCGAGCCAGTCATTTCAGGAGTGGATGGGATGGTTTGGTTTTTCATGGTTTTTTGGGGTGGTTTTTTGGAAGTGGTGGTTAAACCGGCACGGCTTGCTTGGCGGAACGCATGA
Organism: Verrucomicrobiota bacterium; assembly: GCA_026398285.1. Classification (GTDB taxonomy): domain Bacteria; phylum Verrucomicrobiota; class Verrucomicrobiia; order Chthoniobacterales; family Terrimicrobiaceae; genus UBA967. Next base: position 1,714 of record JAPLTI010000121.1, on the reverse strand, counting down.
GCCATTGGCGGTGGGTTTTCTGGAAGGTGTTGGCGAGCGTGTCGCCGGGCATCACCAGCACGCCCCAGCCGCCTTTCACAGGGTTCACCGGCACCTCGTGAGGGATTTGGTTTTCACACATTTCGCGGTCTTCATTGAGAACGGCCGAGGCGAATTCGACTTGGGATTCCGGCGCGGGACCACGGAAGCCGGGCGAGATGGCGAGGGCCCAGAAGACATTGCATTCCTCGCGTGAGATCGGGCTGGGGATGTGCACCAGCACGCGTTCGTCGCCGTCGGCGAAGCTTTGGCGGATGGTGGTGAAGTTCGGCAAATAGCAACGCTGGCGGCGCCGGTGGGCTTCCTGGAGTTTGCCGGGCTGCTCGTGCGGACTCTCGAGCGCGGGGAACGGCGCATCCATGAGAAATCCGTCCTCATACTCCTCGATCTTCATGGGTGGAATGATGGGATTCGCCGCCACGCCCAGCGTCGTGCTGTGGGCAAAGGCGAAGTGCGACATGTCGAGGTAGTTTTCGATTTCCCTGCGGTAGCCTGACTGGAAGCGCATCGGCGGCGCGACGATGTAGGTCCAGTCGGGATTTTCAAACTCGGGCACTTCGGGCAACGGGGCGGATTCGTGCTCGGAGAGGCGCACCCAGATCATGCCGTAGCGCTCTTGAACGGGGAAATTTTGCAGATGCGAAAGCTGGAGCTTGTTGGCGGGAGGATTCACCAGAGACGGAATGTCCTGACACTCGCCAGCGCTGTTGAAGCGCCAGCCGTGATATCCACACTGCAGACGACCATTGCAAATATGGCTCTTGCTGAGGTCGTAGCCTTTGTGAGGACACGCATTCCGCGCGGCGAGTAGAGAGCCGTCTGGAAAGCGGGCGACGACGAGAGACTCCCCCAACAGCGTGGCGCCAGTGACCTTGCCCGCAGGAAGGTCGGCGGAGTTCACCACAGGCTGCCATGTGGAGCGGAGGATTTGAAACGGCAATTCTTCGGAGAGTGGGGTGGATTCGGTGGCCATGGAATGGAGAGGGATGGAGCGCCAGCTTGTTGGGAGGCGTTTGCAGGCGCGAGAAAATGTCATTTGCAGTTCGGGCAAAATATTGAAAAAACATCCGTGCCGAAATCCCGAAAAAATCTCACCAACCGCCCGGTTGAACCTGTTTTTGGAGCAAACGGAGTGGCTGTGATCGAAAGCCACCACAGCGCGGAATTTTTCATGGATTGGCGCAAAGACGCCTTCCCGAAATGGATTCTCATCTTCGAAGGGCAAGGCGCCTTTCATCTGCGAGGCAGAACCCATGAGCTTCGGGCACCTGTTCTGATTTCCGTTCCCGAAGGCACCGAGCATCGCTTGGAGGATAATCCTGCCGATCCGCTCACGCTCTACGCGCTCTGTCTGCGCCGAAAGGTTTTTCCCTCGCAGGATTTGCTCGATGCGGTGTTCGGAAACAGCCGCATCATCGAAGACGGTCTATTTGTCGATCAGGCATTCAGTGCCCTGCGCCGCATTGTTTTTGAATCCCGGCAAGGTGGCATCGGTTCCCAAGAATTGAGCCTGAGTCTGGCCATGCAATTGGTGGTTGGGGCGGCTCGACTCACCGAGCAAACCAGCACCACCCGCACAGCCGAGGCAAGGATTTTGGCTTACGGCCGGGAGTTGGAGCAGTCCTTCTGGATCGATGAACGCATGGACGCCGTGGCCGCCCGCATGGGCATAAGC
>JAPLTI010000293.1 GCA_026398285.1 Verrucomicrobiota bacterium | reverse complement strand
CTGGCCAGCCCCCGGCGAACTTCGCGCAAGCCCCTTCCGGGGCCGGCTGCGCTCGGCTCGCTACGCTCGCCTTCGCTCCGCCGCCCCCGGAAGGGGCGCTCAGGTCGCGAAGAACACAATTACAGAACAAACTTTACACCGTCGTATCGAAGGATAGTGATTTTGTGATAAGTCATTTGCTTCACAACAAACCAGGGAAAATTTTGATCGTTTCAACCGGGAATATTCCCAATACCGAACTTCTCGATCTCTTTAAAAAACATTTATCTATAATTAAAAATGCTTTTCAAGATGGGTCTTATGTGGAGCTAAGTCGTTCTTATTTGGTCGTGCATGGTTAGCAATCTAAGGTATGAGCGTAAAAAGTAAAAAAAGTATGGAAGTAGTAAAGTCGCAAAGTCCACCATCAGTGCTCCGCTATCAGTGCTTCCCACCTTCCTACCTTCCCACTTTTCCCCAATTTTTAAACCTCGAATCAGCACGAATAAACACGAATAAAATGCAGGCGTAGGAACCGCCGACTCTATCAGCCATCCGCCATCCGTCCTCAACCAATCAGTCCTCAACCACTTCATCGCGCCGTAGCCGCGCAGCGCGTAGGCGGATCCCCATGCCTGAAGCTTCGTGAAAATTCGAGGTTTAAAATTTTCCTTTTTTCCCCTTACCATTCCAATCCTGTCCTGCAATAAACCACATTTTTTTCACAAGGTATAACAGGCGCGGATTCCAAGGGATATTTTTGATTTGACATGAGGACACTGACAGAAAGCGAATAACAGCCACGGCAAGCAGGTCTGCGACTGGCTCTATGTGCGCGACCACTGCTCCGCCATCCGCCATCCGCCATCCGCCATCCGCCATCCGCCGCGTGCTGGAGGCTGGCAGGGTGGGGTAGACCTACAACATCGGCGGTTGGAATGAAAAACCGAACATTGTTGTCGTTCACACCATTTGCACACTCCTCGACGAACTCTCGCCACGCTCCGATGGCAAGCCCTACAAAGACCAGATGCGGCGCGAATGGGGCAGGGCAAAAACAAAAACTCTGCAAGCAAGCTTGATCGATATTTGATTTTTTTCTGCCAATCCCAGCTGGCTGGGAGCATTTGACTCGCTCTCTCCCGCTCTCTCGCCCTTCGGGCTGCATTCTTGCAGTCTTCCTCGCGCATGCCCAAGGCGCTCGGTTGTGCCAATCCCTGAAATCCGTGGTTAGTTTCCTTCCAATCGCGCCTTTCGTTGATCAAGAGTAAAAGGCTTGAGATTCGACTTGGGGATATTATATTCTAAAAATGAATAATTTTATCAACCGCGAGTCAGAGCTTGCCAGACTGGAGAGTCAGTATGCCGTCGATTCTGGTAGATTGGTTGTTCTTTATGGTCGGCGTCGTTTAGGGAAGACCTCTCTGCTCAGAAAGTTTACGGCAGATAAACCGCACTGTTACTTCATGGCGGATCGTGCGGGGGAACCAGATTTGCGCCGTTCCTTGGCTCGTGCGATGGCACTCGCTTTGGAGGAACCGACTCTCGGCGTCGTGGAATATTCATCGTGGTATGATCTTTTTGCGGCATTCGATCGCTTCCGACCTGCGGGCAAGCGGTTTGTTCTGATTTTCGATGAATATCAGTATTTGTGTCAGGTTCAGCCAGCGTTTTCCTCCTTCTTGCAAAAATGGTGGGATGAACACTGGCGCAATGCGAATTTGTTGCTGATCCTCTGTGGTTCTGTCACCTCCATGATGTATAGGGAAACCCTCGCTGCCTCAGCGCCGCTTTATGGGAGATCGAGTGCACAGATATTATTGAAGCCGATTGAGTTCAGTCACCTTGCTTCATTTCTGCCAGGCAAGAGCGACACGGAGTTGGTGGAATTTTTTACCCTGACCGGCGGTGTGCCGCGCTATCTTGATCTGGCATCGGCCTATCCTTCCTTCAAAGCGGCCTTGGCTGCGTTGGTGCTTCATCCCGACGGCATCTTGCACAATGAAGCCAGGCAATTGCTGCAAGAGGAAATACAGACTCCCAACCAGTGCTGGAGCATCCTCCACGCCATTGGTTCTGGTGCCAATCGCATTTCGGAAATCGCCGGGCGAACTGGACAGCCAGCCAATAAACTGACTCGTTATTTGGATCTGTTGAAAGACTTGCATCTGGTCCGACGAGAGACCCCAGTGCTGGAAAAGAATCCCGCCAAATCAAAAAAAGGCATCTATGTGGTCTCCGATCCTTTTTGTCGCCTGTGGTTTGGGGCTATCTATCCCTACATGAGTTTTTTTGAATTTTCAGAGTCCGACATCGCGTATTCACGAATTGAACCGCTCCTCGCAAAACTGATCGCGGAGCGTTATGAGGAGGTTTGCCGGCAATGGATTCGCGAAAGAGCCGTGGCTTTCAATGCTGTTGGCGTGGGTAGGCAATGGTCAAGTGGATATGAGATAGATGTAGCAGCAGTGAATCCTGATTTTGAGCTTACGGTGGTCGGTGAGTGCAAATGGTCCGAGCACAAACTCGGCATAGCAGTTCTCCGTGACCTGAAGCAGAAAGTCGCCATCCAAAACTTGCCGGTCGCCTCAGACTGCCGGTATGCACTTTTCAGCAAAGCGGGATTCACCTTGGAACTTGAGGAACAGGCTAATCGAAACAAGAATATTATTCTGACATCTGGATTGTAAGCGATGTTGAAGTATCGCACTTTTATGTCGACTGATCCAAAGGAGTCATCCAGAAATAACCTGATATACGGTGCGCAGGAGTTTTGCCGTCAGCCAAGGCGTTACGAAGGACTATACCCGCAGCGTTCTGTGACTGGGGATCAACGCTGGATGGTGGTAAAAGGATAAGCAGATTGTGTTATGTTTTTTCTGGACGCCTCTTAATCTCTTCACTTCATTGTCACTTCATCCGCTCCGCCATCAGTCCACCTCACTTTTCACATTCCCACATTTTACCAATTTTCTCTCCAACCCCGCAGCGCCCATGGGTTGCTCAAAAACTACCCCGAAGTGCAGCGAAATCGCGTCTTTCACGCTGATTGTCCTTGTCTCTGAAAATTTACCTGTTAATTTCAAACTGTGAAAAGCAAAACCAAAGAGTTTAGCGTTCTTATCGAGCGCGATGCGGAAGGATATTTTGTTGCATCAGTCCCAGCCCTGCGGGGTTGCCACACTCAAGCCAAGTCGCTTGACAAATTGATGGAACGGGTTCGTGAAGCCATCTCGCTCTGCCTTGAAGTCGAAACGGAGCCGTATGCGAGTGGAGACTTTGTTGGGGTTCAGCGTATAGCTGTGTAACTATGCCTAAACTTCCGAAGCTCAAAGGCAAAGAGCTTATCAAGATCCTCTCCTTGCATGGATTTGATGTTATCCGCATTAAGGGAAGCCACCACTTCCTCCGCCATGATGACGGCCGGTGCACCGTTGTTCCCGTCCATGCTGGAGAAACACTTGGCCCCGGGTTGCTCCTTCAAATTCTTAAAGACACCGAACTCGATAGAGCAGATTTGTTAGTTAAGTAACCCATAGGGAGTAAAACTTTACACTATTAACCTTCCGGCATTTTACCTTCCTGCTTTTTTTAATTTTTTTCTGCAACCACCAATCAGCACGAACAAACACGAATTAAATGCCCATCAAAGCAGAGAGGGAGTCCCCGGGCTTTCACCCGTTACAAGCCACCCGCTACAAGTTACCCACAGCAATTTCTTTTGACTAGTCCATCTCTTACGTATCTTCTTTGTCGGCTTACCATCTGGAGGTAAAAATATGTCCTTGACCTTTGTGGTATTTATTATCTAAGTTAGTCAACCATGCAGGCTCTCATGCGAGAGGCACAGAGTGTACTGATAGAGAATATGATTTCCTTCTTGTTGTTGATGACAATTCGGATAAGACTAAGCGCAAATCTGATATGGACTATAGGATTTTGATGCCTTTAGGTCAGGCTGTGGATGTTCTTGTGTGGCGGCAAAGTCGTTTTTTAGAAGAGATAAAATCAAAAACATCTCTTCAATATACTATTAACAAAGAAGGTCTGGTTCTCTATGCGGCTTGAACCTGCGCTTGAAAAGGAAGTTGCAACTTGGCTCTTCAAGGCCACAGAAGATTTGAGAGCCGCGCAAGTTGATTTAAAGGCAGAGCCTCCTCTTTTAAATGATAGTTTGTTTCACTGCCAGCAAGCTTGTGAAAAAGCGCTCAAGTCTTTACTTTGCTGCTTGCAAACTCCATTTCGTAAGGTGCACGATCTTAATGAACTCGGAAATCTGGCGATGCAGTCATTTCCTGAGTTGGATCCATCTCTCGAAAAAATAGCCCACCTTTCTGGTTATGCTGTTACTTCGAGATATCCAAGCGATGAGCCCGATCCTGAACTCGATGAGGCGCATGCAAATTATCAAATAGCCTTCGAGTTTGTTTCAGAAATCCAACAACTCATTGAGAGTTCTTCTGCAGTTTAAAACAGGGCTCTCCTTTTTTCGCGCTTGCAACCACGCATTGTTGGATTTCTCCCTTCTCGCTACCAGCAACCCGCCACTCGTTACCTTCCCGGTCACGACGGAGTCGCGCAGTGCGCATGTGGAAGGCCCCCTTGTTTCTCCATTTCAGCTTTCAGCCTCTCAGATTTCAGCTTTTGCTTCACCCGCCAGACGCCGCTTATTGCGCACCGCAGTTTCCGTCTTTTCCCCTTCGCATTTTACTTTTGTTTATTGACATCGGTTCAATTTTGAACCATCCTGAAAGGCATGAGAAGCACCACACCAGACATTAATTTCAAGCGTTCCCTAACCGCCTCGATTCGACAGAGAATGAAGGAAGACAACCTGTCGATCGCTGCTTTGGCCGAGCGCATGGGCACCGCTCGAACCGCCGTGCGGCGGATTCTTGATGCCCGGAACACATCCATCACATTCCGATCCATGAGCCGTGCCGCCCAGGCCGTTGGCCTCAAGATCAAGCTCGTCGCCGAGCCGATGTCCCCCGAGGAACTCGGAGCACTAGCCCATCGCTTGGCGGGCCCCAAAAAACCTGCCGAGGCCGATCGGCTGGTCGCCAAGATCACCGAGGGCTTCTACGGTTCGTAATGGCGAAAATACAGCGAAGCGACATCCCGCGGCCACTCTTTGAGCATCTGCTACTGCGTGTGAGGGACAGGGACATAGATGCGGCTGCAATTCAATCTTTTGCTGCTTTGCTGGATACCAACCCCGAGGTTCAAACAGGAAGTTGGTTCAAACGCTTCCCCTCCATGATAGTCTGTGGCGACGGAGCGTTAATTAAAACCTTCCTCACTCCTGCCCAAGCCCCCTTCGGTGATGAGCTATGAGGGCAGCAAACCGCCAACAGACGATTGTTACCTATCTGTGTCCTGCCTGGAACAGTTTTTTCTTAACATCATTATACCAATTACTTGCAACCATATACTTCCATCGTCACGCCGTAGTCGCGGAGCGCGTAGGAGGATCGCCTCTGGACTCTCGACCGGTTTGCTATCGCCACAAAAAAATCTTATAATTTCAGCCTTTTAGAATCTCAGCCTTTCAGTTTTTG
>JAPLTI010000195.1 GCA_026398285.1 Verrucomicrobiota bacterium | reverse complement strand
GGCGAAGCTGACGGATGTTTCTTACAATCCCACCGTGCCCCGACCCAATTATCCCGCGATTATTGTGAAATCGAATGCCCCCTGTTCCTCGTGATTATCTCGGCGAGGGACAATCCTGCGCTGGCGCTGCGCCACCTGCGGGAGCGTCTTCTTTATTCATTTGCTGAAGCATGTTGGCGGCTTGGGAGAGGACTTGGTCGCGTAGCGCGTCGAAACCGGAATCCAACGGAATCCGCGACGGAAGTGCCATGCCGCCGGCTGCCGCTGCGGGCTCGCCCTTGGGGATGGAAATGACAAGTTGCCCGGCAGTTCTTTTGATGCCGAGCGCGGCATCTGCCTGTGCCTTTGGGAGCGAGATGCGCTGTTCGTATCGCACGCCGTTTTCCGAGGCGCCGGAATCCAGAATCAAGGTGGATCCGGCAAGACGCACATTCACATCCGTCGTCTCAGGAACTCCCACTCGCACAGAGTAGGCCGAAGTTTCCTCTTGGACATCCACGGAGGAGTTCAGAATCGACTTGGCGGAGTCTGCGGCGGAAAGCCCGGTGGGGGCGGTAAAAAAAATTGCCAACGCCAGTGGCGCTGCGAGGAGAGTGGATTTGATCATGCGTTTCATTGGACTTTGCTCAGAAAAAGACAAGTGGCGGCCGGGTTTGTTCAATGAAGTTGCGCCTTGGATTTTGAAAAGACGACAACCGTCCAGCCGGCGAGCAACAGCAGGCCGCCGATAGGTGTGACAGCTCCCAGCCAGCGTATATTCGTCACGGCGAGAATGTAGAGGGATCCCGAGAATATGATGACTCCCGCTGTCCAAAGCCATACCGCCGAGGGACGCCTCTCTGCAGCCCAAAGCGCTGCAACGGCGTGGAGGAGGTGGTAGAGAACGGCTGTTTGCCAGATGGCGGCCGTGTCATTTGCCGCCAGGATGTTTTTGAGCCCGTGCGCTCCGAAGGCTCCCAGAGCAACTCCTATGAAACCCAGCACGCCTGCCACTATTGTTGTGATCATGTCCGGCATGCTTGCACGAAAACCCACGCCGCGACAATATCCGGCCGTATGGGATCGCTCCTCCTCGGTATTCTCTGCGCATCGCTCCTCTGCTACTGGCTGGGATCGCGATTTTACAGCCGCTTTATCGAGCGGGCACTTGGAGTCGATCCGTCCCGCCCGACGGCTGCCATTCTCAAAAATGACGGCTCAGATTTCCTGCCAACCAAATCCTACATTCTCTTCGCCCACCATTTCGCCGCCATCGCTGGGGCGGGGCCAATCGTGGGACCGACGCTGGCTGTGGTTTACGGCTACCTGCCTGCCCTCGTCTGGATCGTCATAGGCGCTACGCTCATGGGCGGCGTCCATGATATGGTGACGCTGTTTATTTCCACACGCGAGGAGGGGCGCTCCGTGGCCGATATAGCCCGGCAGTATTTGGGGCCGTTCGGTTATGTCTGTATCGTGAGCTTTCTTGTGATCGGGCTCTTCATGATCACAGCCACATTTTTGAATCTCAGCGTCACCGCTCTCACGAGCATGTATCCGGCTGAGAAGCTCGGAATGGAGCCCGCCGCCCGCGCGGACTTGGACGCCGCGATGCAACTGCCCGCCGACCACATGGGCATGCACCCTTTCCATCAGGGTGGGGGACTGCCTACGGCTGTGGCTTTGAAAGACGGTCAACCCGTTCTGTTGGCGCGGATCGGCGGCATTGCATCCACCAGCGTTCTTTTTATCACGCTCTGCGCTCCTTTGCTCGGGCTTCTCATTTACCGCATCCACACCCCGGCTTGGATGAACTATGTGATGGCCTCGCTTCTGTGCGGAGCCTCCGTGGTTCTGGGTCTGTATTTTCCGATTGTCGTCACGCCGGATGTCTGGCGATTGCTGATGACATTTTATGTCATCTTGGCCTCCGCAATTCCTGTCTGGCTCCTCCTCATGCCGAGGGATTTTGTGAATGTGCAAATCCTCTACGCAGGCTTGTTGGCAGTCGTGGTCGGACTCGTCATTGCTGGCGTGAGTGGAAACTTTGCCTCCATCCCGGCTGCACCGCAAAATCTGGCAGAGGTCATTCCCGCATGGAGTCTGGATAGCGGCCTCCAGTATGTCGGCGTTCTCTGGCCGATGCTCTTCATCACAGTCTCCTGCGGGGCGATCAGCGGTTTTCATTGCCTCGTTTCCAGCGGCACAACCGCACGCCAACTCGCCTGCGAGCGCCATGCCGGTAAGGTGGGCTACAATGCCATGTTGCTGGAGTCGCTACTGGCTGTCTCGATCATCCTCACACTGTTGATTGGCTTGGATTGGCAGAGCTACCTGCAGATCACCTACACGGAGAAAAATCCCGTTCTCGCGATCTCGCTGGCTACGGGAAGCCTCGTGAATCTCGCATTCGGCCTCCCTGTCTGGAGCGGCACGGTGCTTGGTATTTTGCTACTGGAGGGGTTTGTCGTTACCACCCTCGATGTGGCTGTGCGCCTGAATCGGTATCTACTCGAGGAAGTCTGGCGATTTCTTTTCCGCAACCCACCAGCGATTCTGCGAGGGGTCTGGTTCAATACGCTCCTCTGCGCCGGTGTTATGTTTCTGCTCTCCCGCTCGAACAGCCTGCCTGTGCTGTGGCAGGTCTTCGGCTCGGCGAATCAAATGATGGGAGCCATGGCGTTGTTGGTCGCCGCCGTGTGGCTTCGAGACCATGGCCGACGGACTCTCTTTGTTCTCATTCCAGCTGTTCTCATGTTCGCCACCACATTCGCTTCGACGGGGCTCTCACTCATGAAAAATTTCCGCGAGTCGAATTGGGAACTCGTTGCGGCCTGTGGCATCCTGATCCTGCTGGGCATCTGCACTGCCTTCATTGGCACACGGAAACTCCTGACGCCGCCTCGCAGCATCGAAAGCGTCTGAGACTCGTAGAGAGCTTACTCGCCGCGATAGCTGCAGCGGGCGAATGGGGTCTCGTGGATCACAATCTCGGCAAGACCGGGCAGTTGGGGGGAGAGCTTGTTCCAAAGCCAGCCAGCCATCATCTCGATGGTGGGGTTTTCGAGCCCGGGGACATCGTTCAGATAGCTGTGGTCGAGTTCTTCGATGATCGGCTTCATCGCCGCGCTGATGAGGGCATGGTCGTAGAGCCAGCCCGTATCGGGATTCACTTCGCCTTCGACGGAAATCTCGATCGTGAAGGTAT